>CAZVWA010000021.1:0-16513 GCA_964631085.1 uncultured Rubrivirga sp. | reverse complement strand
TGATCGTGCTGTGGGCGCAGGCTGGAAACCCGGCCGAGAACCAGTACGGAGCGCCACCGGCGTAGTCCCTACGAACTCAGCAAGACCCGTCGACTACCGGCCCAGATGGGCCGGTAGTTGCGTTATGAGGCCATCGGCTGCGGACTCGATCATGGCGAGGACGTCGTTGAATCCATCGTCACCGCCGTAGTAGGGGTCAGGAACATCAAGTTCGGGATGCGGTGCGGTCAGGTGAGCGAGGCTCGGATCGAACGCGCGCAGCATGTGGAGATTGGGTTCCACGCCGGCTCGCTCGGCGAGCACCTGAAGATCTCGATAGTTGGCCGAATCCATGGCGAGGATGAGATCGAGGCGATCGAACCATTCAGTGGTGATCTGCCGGGCCGTGTGGTCCTCGAGGGTGTAGTTGCTCGCTGTCAGCGTCGACAGGGAGCGCGGATCGGCTCCATGGCCAAGATGCCAGTCGCCGGTGCCCGCGGAATCAACGACGACGACGTCCCCGAAGCCCGCAGCAGCGATCCGATCCCCGATCACCGCCTCGGCGATCGGGGAGCGACAGATGTTCCCGAGGCAGACGGCGGTGATCCGAAAGGAATCCGATGCCACATCGACATGCTAACCACGCTGCGAACCAATTCTTTTCCACAAGGTGTGGACGGGATTACACGCTCGATTACGCCCGGTGCGGTGGATATTGATGTCGTTTTCCCCAGTTCTTCCACAGGCTGTCCGCAGGCCTTCGGGGGGTTGTCCGCAGGACGTGCACAGGGTTGTCGACAGAGCGCATGGACAGCGAGGAGATGGGTCCGTAGCGTCGCCTCGCTGCGGGTGTGGATGTCATACCTGCGCGCTAGAAATGATGACAGGCGTCGAGCGTGACGTCGTGACGATCTTGGGAAGGGGATGCGGATGAGCGTCGCGGAATTTCCCCTTCCTGAAGAGGAGCCGGGCCAGCCGGACCGCACCCCGCCGAACGATCCCGCGGCCGAGCAATCGGTGCTCGGCGCGATGCTGTTGAGCAAGGACGCGATCGCCGATGTGGTCGAACTCGTCCGCGATTCGGATTTCTACCGTCCCGCGCACCAGACGATCTATGCGGCGATCTTGGATCTGTACGGCAAGGGCGAGCCGGCGGATGCCGTCACGGTTACGTCCGAACTCACCAAGACCGGTGAACTCTCCCGGGTGGGCGGCGCAAGTTATCTGCACACGCTCGTTTCACTGGTGCCCACAGCAGCGAACGCGAACTACTACGGCCGCATCGTTCGCGAGCAGGCGATCCTTCGTCGTCTCGTCGAGGCCGGGACGCGCATTGTGTCGATGGGTTACTCGGGAACGGGCGATGTCGACGACACTGTCGATCGTGCCCAAGCCGAGGTCTATGAAGTAACCGAGCGTCGCACCAGCGAGGACTATCTGCCGCTGAGCGACATCATGGGAGATGCGCTCACCGAAATCGAGGCGATCTCCAACCGCGATGGCGAAATGGTCGGCGTTCCCACCGGCTTCACGGATTTGGATTCACTCACCAACGGTCTGCACGCAGGTCAACTGGTGATGATCGCAGCTAGGCCCGCGTTAGGTAAGTCGACCATGGGTCTGGATATTTGCCGTGCCGCTTCGATCAAGCATGGGCTCACCAGCGTCATCTTCTCACTGGAAATGAGTCGCAACGAAATAGTTATGCGGCTTCTATCTGCTGAAGCGCAAGTGCCGCTGCAACACATGCGTTCGGGAACGATGAGCGAAGCCGACTGGTCGAAGTTGGCCGGCAAAATGGGTTCAGTCAGTGAAGCTCCGTTATTCATTGATGATTCACCGAACATGAACCTGATGGAGATTCGGGCAAAGTGTCGGCGTTTGAAGCAGCGTCATGATCTACGCCTCGTCGTCGTTGATTACCTGCAGCTCATGACGAGTGGTAAGCGCGTGGAAAGTAGGCAGCAAGAGGTCTCGGAGTTCTCGCGATCCTTGAAGTTGCTTGCGAAAGAACTCGACGTTCCCGTCATCGCCATCAGTCAGTTGAACCGTGGTCCGGAACAGCGGCAGGACAAGAAGCCGATGCTCGCGGACCTTCGCGAATCGGGCTCGCTCGAGCAAGATGCGGACATGGTTGTGTTGTTGCACCGCGAGGATTTCTACGAGCGCGAGTCACCGCGTGCGGGTGAAGCCGACTTCATCGTCGCTAAGCACCGCAACGGACCCACGGCAACTATCACCGTGGCTTTCCAGGGTCACTATTCGCGCTTCGTAGATATGGCGCAGTCGTAGAACTCTCGGCGAGTCGCCGGGCTGTTATTGGTGACGGTGGTCGTACCCTAGGCGCGCTGTCCAAATCTGAGGAGAAGATCGTGCGTCGTTCCCTGGCTCTTGCAAGTGTCTCTGTTCTGTCAGTCGGTCTGCTGGCTGCCTGCTCGTCTGATGACGGGGAGATGGTCGGCGGTATGACCGAATGCACTGATCAGATCATTAACGATGAAGCCCAGAAGGTCGTTCAGGAAGAGGGCGCCGACAACGAGTGGTACCCGGACTCGGTTGAGTGCTCTGACGGTTGGGCCGTCGCCTTCGGAACGCTAGGTGACGCCGGTCAGTCGCCCGACGATGCCACGGGTGCGCCGACGAACATCATCTTCCAGGCCGAGGGCCAGTTCTGGATCCCGAAGGATCCGGCTGACGTCTGCGGCACCTACGACGACGGCAACTACCCGAGCGATGCCGAGATCCCGGAGAAGCTGTACGACGCCTGCCTCTCCGGCTGACCGACACACCTAGCGGCGGCGTTGGTGAAGTCCGGTTGGTGAATGCGCAGGACCGTGCCGTGAACCTGCTCAGCCCACCACCGTCGACCGTAATCGTTCGGGTAAGCCAGGCCAGGAGCCGACGAGAAAGAACAGACCCCCAACAACGGTGCCGGAACTCGACAACAGGGGGCTGATCGGCTCTCCCGAGTTCAGAGGAACGAACACGCCCAGCGAGCCGGCGAGGAAACACACGGAACCGCCGAGGTTGAGCAGCGAGGCACCCTTGATGCGGTCGCGGAAGTCACCGCGGCCCGCGAGTGGGTGATGGATAGAAACGAGCATTGCGCTGGATACGACGAAGCAGACCGATCCAACGATGTCCGGCTCCCAAATGAACACGTCGACCCAAAGCGGGTCGAGCCCGGCAATTAGTCCGGCAACAACCATCACCTGAAACAAGATGGCACCAAAGGCCTGGATGAGTGATGCGAAGAAGCGGCGTCGCAAGTACCTAGTCCACCCGGTGGTCGTCGCACCTTCGGTATCAACCGATCCGCGCCACTGCGCACCATTGTGTGCTGTTGCGCGCGCGTTCCACGCGTCGGCGCCGGCTCCGATCAGGTAAAGAGTTGAGCCGAGGAAGAACAGCAGGGCGGAACCGAGCGCGGTGGCCTGACCGATCGGCACCGCGACGATGAAGAGAACCGAGCCGACCACAAACGGAACACCCACCCAGCGGTTTCGATCAAGGAGCGGTTTCAAACGTGAGCTTGAGCCGATGTCCTCAGAGTCGTCGGTGGATCCACCATCCATGGAGCCGACCGTGAACACATCTGCACGCTATCGAAGGTGATGACGACGGCAAATCCAGACTCGGTACGCTCGAAGACCTTCCCTACCCTTTGAGGAGTCTTTCGTGTCCACGGACCGCTACATCCTGACGCTGCGGTGTCCGGATGCTCCGGGAATCATCCATGCTGTGTCAGGGGCCCTACTGCAATTGCAGGGCAACGTCTTGGAGCAGGCCCAATACACGAATGAGAGCACCGGAATCTTCGTCATGCGTACCCGGTTCGAAGCAGCAGGCCTTGATGCCGACTCCGTTCGCGGGATCATCGAGGAGGCCACCGGCCAATTCGATCCCACGATCACGCTGCGAGCCGAGGATGATCTTCCGCGGGTGCTGATCATGGTTTCCCAGTACGACCATTGCCTCGTCGACCTCCTCTACCGGCAGGCGCACGGTGAAATCCGGATGGACGTCCCGGTGATTGTTTCCAATCATGAGGTGTGCCGGCCGATCGCCGAGCAGTACGGAATTCCCTTCGAGTACGTGCCTTTGCAAAAGGGTGTAGAGGGAGCCAAGCAGGAGGCTGAGAACCGACTTCGTGCGCTGATCGATGAGTACGACATCGACGCTGTGATCCTCGCCCGGTACATGCAGATCCTCAGTGATGACCTGTGCCGAGACCTGGAGGGTCGGGCGATCAACATCCACCACTCCTTCCTCCCCGGATTCAAGGGGGCTCGGCCCTACCACCAGGCGTACGACCGCGGAGTGAAATTGATCGGTGCTACCGCACACTTCGTAACTGCAGATCTCGACGAAGGACCGATCATCGAGCAAGACGTAGAGAGAGTGGAGCACCACCAAACTGCCGATGATCTTGCGCAGATCGGCAGTGACATCGAGAGATTGGTGCTTGCTCGCGCGGTGAAACTCTTCGCCGAGGATCGTGTCCTGTTGGATGGACACCGAACAGTGGTGTTCGCCTAACCGCGGTGTTCGGTCTCCGGGCTAGTCGACTAGGGGGTAGAGGGTGCGCACACTCGTCGTAACCAATGACCTACCACCGCGACGTGGAGGAATCCAGACGTTCGTGCACGAGGTCTTGCGTCGGCAAGAGCCAGATTCGATCGTCGTTTTTGGGCCGGCTGATGCCTCATCAGGAACTTTTGATGCCGTTGCCGGATACGAGATCCACCGTCATGGCGGCCCGATCATCCCGACCCCCTGGATGGCGAAGAAGATTGCAGAAGTCGCTGCCGTTACTGGTGCGGGTCGAGTGATGCTCGGTTCGGGAATGCCGAACGCCCACCTGATCCCTTTCCTTCGTAGAAAGGGACTTCCAACCGCCTTGGTAATCACGCACGGCAACGAGGCAGGCTGGGCGCAACTACCGGGTGGTCGTGCTCTCGTCCATCCATTGAACGGTGCCGAAGCCGTCACGTATCTTGGCGGTTTTACGTACCAAGTTCTGAGCAAGTACGTGAAACCAGCAAGCAAGTTGCATCGCCTTCCCCCCGGAGTGGACACCGATCGTTTTCATCCGGGGAGCGGTGGTGACGATCTTCGAAGGCGACTCGGTATCGAGGATGCATTCGTGATCGGAACGCTCACTCGACTTGTTCCGCGCAAGGGAGTGGACCTCTTGATTCGGGCCCTGCCTTACGTTCGCCGAGCCGTTTCGGATGCTGTGCTGCTGATAGCAGGCGACGGGCCACGCCGAGAGGAACTCCAACAACTCGCGCGGGACGTAGGTGTCGAAAACTACGTTGTCTTTGCCGGCGGGCTCCCGGACGAGGACCTCCCTGCGGTCTACGACGCCATGGACGTATTTGCTCTCCCCACCCACACCCGCAAGTTCGGAGTGGACGTCGAGGGACTCGGCATCGTCTTCTTGGAGGCGGCGGCAAGCGGGGTCCCGGTCCTCGTGGGTGACAGTGGGGGTTCTGTGGATGCAGTTCACGATGGAGTCACCGGGCACTTGATCGGGACGGACCCGCAAGCCATCGCAGCCGACATCGTGGGTCTTGCTCGCGATGAGGCAACACGGCTAGCAATGGGATCAGCCGGGCGCCAGTGGATGCTCGATGAATGGCAGTGGTCCGATCGCGCGGCGAGCGTTTCTGAGTTTCTTGGGAGAGACTGAACCGGTGACGGCCCTCGCGGACACTTCGACCCTCGATGAGTGGATGACGCGCGGCCGGATCGCTGTCCTCACGGGAGCCGGATGCTCGACGGCGTCGGGAATTCCGGACTACCGAGGGCCAAACGGTGCATTCACGCGTGGTCACTCACCAATGACCTATCAACAGTTTTTGAAAGACCCCGAAGGGCGTAAACGCTATTGGGCGCGCGGTCACGTGGGGTGGGTGCGGTTCTCTCAAGCGCGACCCAATGCGGCCCACCTGGCCCTGGCCGAGCTTGAACAGGGTGGCAGCGTCATGGGCGTCATCACCCAAAACGTTGATGGTCTTCACGGCGCGGCGGGATCGATGAACGTGATCGATTTGCACGGCCGCCTGGATCGGGTGATCTGCCTAGAGTGCCACGAGGTCGTTGATCGGAATCGGGTGCACGACCGGCTGACAGCGGCTAATCCTTGGCTCAGCGTCGCATCGGACACCATCAATCCCGATGGTGACACCGACATCCCCGACGGTCTCCTCGCGGACTTCGTCATGGTCACGTGCGAGACATGTGGTGGAGACCTCAAGCCGGATGTGGTCTATTTCGGCGAGAACGTTCCCGCGGATCGCGTAGCCGATGCGTACGCGATGGTCGATCAAGCAGACGCGTTGCTGGTCGCGGGTTCGACGCTCACGGTGTACTCAGGGCGACGATTCGCGATTCACGCGAACAAGCATCGCAAGCCGATAGCCATCGTGAATGCTGGCGCGACGCGAGCCGATGATCTTGCATCGATCCGAATTGATGCTGATGTTTGTGAGGTCCTGGGTTCACTCGTCGGACCCTAGGCAAAAGTTACGGGGCGATTCCCGGTCGCCCCGTAACTTTCGAATCGTGATGCTGTCAGGCCCAACGAGCGCCTTGACCTTGACCGTTCCCTTGACCTTTGCCCTGCGTCCGACCGCTGCCATCGCACTCACCGCTAGCTGCGGTGTCCCCGTCGGCAAGTGCCGTGAACGCTGCGAGGTGCTTTTCAGAGGCACTTAGCAGGTTTGTGAAGACCCTGGTGATGTCGGCCGGCTGACCAGCATCGAGTGCCTGTTGCAGATCGGCGATGTCAACCTCCTCGATCGTGATGCCTACCTGAGCGGCGGCATCGAGTGAGGTGCTGCCCTCAGCGACCATGTCGTCGTACATGGCCTGGAAGACCGGATCGTCGAACTCCCCGACCTCATCACCAACCGTCGGATCGGCAACACCGTAGGCATCCAGCAGGGTACGAACCGCGTCCTGGTGACGGTCTTCGCTGTTGGCGATGCGATCGAAGGTGCTGACGTCGTACATGTCACCGAGGGTGACGTAGACATCGTGCGCGACTTTCTCCTCAGCAACCATCGCCTGGAGAAGTTCGGTGGTGGCTGCATCGGCAGCGTTGGCGGACGTCGCCACGAAGAGCGATGCAGGAATCGCAACTGCGGTAGCGGCCAGTCCGGCAAGTACTCGGCGTCCTGTGGTGGTGTTCATGATGCCCTCCTCGTGAGCAATGTCCCGTGCGGACAACTCAGTTATCGCACCTGGATGTGGTGGTTTCGTTCGCCGAATGTGAAGGACGTGTAAGGGCGATCGGGTTGTCGTCAACGTGCTTCTTGAGAAGGTCCGCGGGCCCTACTCGGTTGGGACCAAAGGCCTAGGACGGGCGCTTTTCACGCGCTGCCGGAATGTAGCCGGCGGGCAATGGGCCGCCTGCGGCAACGGCCTTATCGAGAGCTTCGGCGTCACATGTGATGCAGCAGTCCACATCCACCCAGCCGACGATGGACAACTGTGTACCCCGCGAAAACTGGGTCAATGGTCGTGGTCTCTTCACAAGATCAGTCCCACCACACGTGGCGCAGTGACCGGATTCCGACGACCAACGATGCCCGCAGGATTCGCAGACGAAGTTGACGCCGTCTCGGTGCAGATCGGCGTCCTCGCTGCAGCTGGGGCAAGAGATCACGAGTCGAGTTCGCTCGCGACCTTGTTGTTGCCGTCCTTGTAGGCCGACAGGAACCCAACGCCACCGGTGAGGTTCATTTCCTTATCCCCGTCGCGAAGATCAATGTGTTCCGAAGCACCGAATTTACTAACGTCGACGGTGCAGGTCGATCGGTTGAAGCACATGAGTTCTTCACCTGGTGTTTCGCCCGTGGCGCCGAGCCGAAAGAGGCGAATCTGCGAGTCCGTTACGGCGACGAGCATCCGCAGGCTGACTCCTTCACCGGCAGCATGTGCTTCACGCGCAGCGCGAATCCCGGCGGCAGCACCGACTCCCTCGGCAAGAGGGTTGTCGATGAGTTCATCGGCGATCGCTGACCCACCGATGGCGCCGACCGCGTTGGCAATGTGATCATCTCGGATAGCGAAAACCCCCGCGGCGAGAACATCCTCACCAGCGGGGGTGACGCTACGTGCTTGGTCTATCAGTTGCTGGGCACTGCTCATGCCGTCAGGCTAACGCTTGAGTAGCACTGGTCCAGCGACTCGGACCTTCCGGTTGGTGATCGGCTGGCAGGTTCCATCGAGGCTGCAGACCTGGTTGTAGCGCTTGCTGGTTTTGAAGGTCTTGCGTCCCTTGGTCGGGTAGACGATCTGGAACAGACCATCCGAACCGGTGAAGTTGCAGCGGACCTTCGTCCCCTTCTTGTTGGTCTTACATTTGCGGTACCGGGTTCCGACGATCCACTCCTGCATGGTCTCCATCGCCATCGCGCCCGGGCTGCCGTTGTAGTACTGAATGCCCCAAAGATCGTTCGGTGGCTCCCAGGTGTACATGTACACGCGCGAGATTCCGAGTCGGAGCGCATCGAGGTAGGCGATAGCGGTCCAGTTCGCGGCCTTGGCTCCCTCGATGTCAACGTCCGGGTTCTGTGGGCCTGGGCCCTTGAGACCGAAGTTGTTCTCGGTGTCCCAGACCGGGAGCCTCGGAGCACCTACCTGCCGGAGAAGAACGTTGAACTTCTCGCCGAGGATCCCACGATCGACTGGTGTGCCCAGGCTGTGCGGGTAGGTGTGCACCGCATAGGCGTCAATCGGCCAGCCGTAGTCGGCCAGGGAGTTCAAGAACGGGCGGTACCACTTGTAGAACTTGTTGTTCTGCGCGCCGAGTCGCGTGCCGACGCTCGTGGCAACCACCTTCGCGTTCGGATCGATGGCCTTGACGACGTCGTAGGTGCGCTTGGTCAGCAGCGCCAATTGCTGGGGGGTGCCCTCGAAGAAAGTTAAGAGGTTGGCCTCGTTCCAGGGCTGGTAGGAGGTGACCAAGCCCTTGTAGCGGTTGACCACGGCGGTGACAAACCGGTCGTATGCACCGAGGTCGGTCGGCATACCCGCGGCGCCGTTGGTCGGCAGGCACGCAGGGGCCACACAGGTACTGGAGCTGTAAAACGCGGGAGTTCCGGCGATCACGTACATGATGTCGGTGACGCCGTTGGCGCGAGCGTTATTGATTGCGTTGTCGAGGTTCGTCCAGTTGTACTGCCCTGGTGCGACCTCGATGTTGGACCAGGCGACGTCGTTATCCCACAGCCGCAGGGAGCCGAAGGGGATATCTGGCCACACTCCGTATTGCTCGTTCTTAACGTGTAGGCCGAACATCTCTTGTCCGATGATCTGGCCGCGGACCGAGTCGAACTCGGTGAGCCCACGCTTCTTCGCCTGTGCAGGTCCAGCGAGGGAGAGGGACAGACCCGCCACGAGGGCGAGCGTCAGAGCGGAGACGAGGGCACGGTATGTACGGGGAAGTGATGTACGCATTCGGTCATATTGCCATGACCGGGCAACTGACCACGACAGCGGTTACGTCATCTCGGCGCCACGAGGGGGCGTGCTCCCGGATATGGGACACCAATCGGTTCAGAACCTCGGCTGGCTCTTGGCGAATTGGCCCGTCGAGTCCCCGGATGATGCGGCTCACATCCTCTGCGGTGAGGTCCGCGCCGTCTCCGGCGTGTCCCTCAATCAACCCGTCGGTGTAGCACACGAGCAGGCTCCCGGGCGCGAACGGCGTCGTTCGCTCCTCCCACGCACCGGACAGCGAACTCAGCAGGGGACCGGTTCCCGAGAGCACTTCGGTGTCCTTGTTGACAGTTATTAGTACCGGGGGTTGGTGCCCAGCGTTGACGAAGGTCATTGTCTGCGCTGAGGAATCGATTATCGAGATGAAGGCGGTGACGAAGTTCTCGTCTGAACTAAGCCCCTCGAGTGCGAGGTCGAGAGCCTGAGTCGGCGATCTCCCGGCACCTATCGCCGCACGTAGCAGATCTCGCGTGCGTAATGCCGTGAGCACCGCGTTGGTCCCGTGGCCGGAGGTGTCGGCTATCACTAAAGCGAGTCGATGATCGTCGAGCGGGAACGCATCCCACCAGTCGCCGGAAAGAACCCCCTCGGCCGACGTCGATGTACCGGCGAGAAGGAAGCCGGACATCGTTGGCGTTGCTGGCGGATGCATAACGTCTTGCATTGCGGCAACGAGGGGCGCATCTTGGATGAGACCCTCGCGTGCTGCGGTGGCTTCATCAATCTCCGTGACGAGGGTGCGCCGTAGATCCTCTGCATCCGTTGCAACTGCCCGCATCTCCGGTGGACCGATGGCCGCAATCGGATGAGTATGCGGAATCCGACTGGCGCGCGTCAGGTCGCGCCGGATGGAACGAAGCGGGGTTAAAACCCAACGGCTCAAGGACATCGACGAGAACACCGTCAAAGCGATCACGACGATCGCGAGAACCAGCAACCACAAGCCCAGTTGCCTTCCGAATGCATCGACGGTCTGACGTGCCGAAGCGCGCTGCACTTCGATTTCGTCACGCAGGTCCGTTGTTGTTGCGATCATCGAGTCGAATGAGTCCCACGCCTTGGGCAGATTCGTGGCACGCGCGGCTTCATTCGTGCGGCCATCTTCCATGAAGGCCAGCGTTGGAGTTGCGTCGTCGTTCAACCAGACCTGCTGAGCAGCGCGCACACCTGCCAGTTGTCCGAGCAGCCCGGGATCACCCTCGAATGTCGCCTCGAGTGAGCGAATCAGCGAGTTCGCCATTTCGACCGATGTTTCGTGCGCCGTTAGGGCTCTTTTGCGGTCAGTCAGGACGTAGTCACTGAGATCGCCGGATGCAGAAGACTGCGCAAGAAGAAGATTGTCGGCCAGTTCCGCTGCGGGGGTCAGTCGCTGCTGCAGGTTGAGCGCACCGTTGTAGCTGACCAGGTACTGGATCCCGACAACCACGCCGATCACGAAGACGATCGCTGTGGATGCCGTGAGGACGTATAGGAGCCTGCGCCGTAGCGGTAGCGCTCCGAGTTCCATACCGTCAGGCTGCCAGGTCCGCGGTCTCAGGGCGAGCAACGTGCGTCGGTGCGTCACCGTTCTACTCTTGGCCGGTGAGCTCACCTCGACTGCGCCCGGAAATCGACTCGCTGCCGGCCTACAAGGCAGGGCAGATGCCGGCTCCACGAACCGACATCACTACGTACAAGATCTCCAGCAACGAGACGCCGTTCGAGCCTCCAGCAGCTGTGCGAGAAGCGATCGAACGCGCGGCAGCGAACGTGCATCGTTATCCCGACCCGTTCAGCCGGCGGTTAACGAAGGCTCTGGCATCGCGATTCGGTGTCCGTGAATCAGAAATCGCCTTGGGGACGGGGAGTGTGGCGGTCGTCGGGCAGTTGCTCTGGGCAGCCGTAGGGCCGGGCGATTCGGTCGTGTATCCCTGGCGGAGCTTTGAGGCCTACCCGATCTGGGTGCAGATGACCGGTGCTCGCAGCGTCCAGGTGCCACTACTTCCTGATGAGCGACACGATCTACCTGCGATGCTCGCGGCGATCGACGACACCACGCGCGTTGTCTTCGTGTGCAACCCGAATAATCCGACCGGTGAAGCGGTTCGACGAGACGAACTCGTAGATTTTCTGAATTCCGTGCCGTCGGATGTGATCGTGGTCCTGGACGAGGCGTACCGAGAGTTCATCAGTGATTCGGACGTGCCCGATGGCCTCGACTTCTTTCACGGCCGCGACAACGTTGTGGTCATGCGCACGTTCTCCAAGGCCTACGGACTAGCCGGCCTGCGGGTTGGATTCGCTATCGCGCCGGAACCGATCGCCGAGGGGATGCGCAAGACCGCGTTGCCGTTCGGGGTTTCTTCGATTGCCGAGGACGCGGCGCTGGCGGCCCTTGAGTGCGAGGACGAGTTGTTCGAACGTGTGCGCCACTTGTCGGCAGAACGCGACCGAGTGTGGCAAGGACTTGCGGACCAGGGATGGGAGATCCACCCCAGTCACGCAAACTTCATTTGGCTACGCCTGGGTGATCGCACCGAGGAGTTTGCGCAGGCCTGCGAGGAAGTCGGCATCACCGTGCGCGCGTTCCCCGGCGAGGGAGTGCGGATCAGTGTGGCCGAACAAGAGGCGAACGACCGAGTTATCGACGTCGGAGCCCGGTTAGTTCGCTAGCTCAACTCGGCTCTTCGATCAGCGTTGGTCTTCGTTCACCGGACACGACGAGAACCACACCGCCAACGACGATAGTGACGCCGATCAGCACATCGAGGGTGATCGGCTCACCGACTACGAGCCAACCGAGGAACACCGCAACCACCGGGTTGACGTACGCGTACGTCGCAACCAGTGACATGGGTGCGTTGCCCAGCAACCACACGTAGGCGGTGTACGCGACTAAGGACGCGACGACGAGGTAGCCGAGTGCAACCCACGATGCAGTCGATGCGGTGCTGAGATCGATGCGTTGCCCGAAGATGAGACCGACGATGGTCAGGAAGACACCGGCGACGATCATCTCGTAGAACGTCGTCGTTAACGGGTTCTTGGGTAACTCGAAACCTGATGATCGCCATGAGAAGTACGCCCAGATGAAGCTGCTGACCATGATCGCCAGGCTCCAACGCACCACGTCGATGTCACCGCCATCGACGGGCTTGGTTCCTCCGGGCAGCAGCATCGCCGCTAGACCCGTGAGACCAACTGCCACGCCGGCGAGCGTCAACTTTGACGGTCGGTCACCGGCCCGCAGTCGGAAGATGATGATCCACAGCGGCATAACCGAGACGAGAAGAGCCGCGATTCCGGAGGGAACGAATCTCTCGGCCATCGAGACGGTGCCGATACCGATTCCGAGCAGGGCGACGCCCATGATCGCGGCACTTCGAAACTGGCGTTTGGTAACGGCGAGAACCCGTGGCCCGCGGAACAGCACGAGGCCTATCCCGAGGACTGCGGCTGCGATCAGGAAACGAACGCCGTTACCGAGTAGTGCCGGCAAAGTCTGAACGAGGACCGCGAGACCCAGGTAGGTCGAACCCCAGATGACCCAGACCGACAGGAGGCGTGGGGCGATCGCCGCGGTGCTCGCGGACTGCACGCCGCGAACGTCCCGGGTGCCTCCCGCAGCCTCCATCGCTTGGGTCATGGGCGAACTGTCGCAGATGTCAATCGCGCCAAGAACGTGGCAGGTCCCGGGCGTCGCTTGTTCAGGGCAAAATGGTCGCGTGCGAGGGGAAAGCGAACAGGGTCTCTTTTCCGCCGTGGTTGCGGTGGCGGCCGGATTGGAACTTCCGGCGACACTGCGTCGGATTGTTCAAGCGGCCATCGATCTTGCCGACGCGCAATACGGCGCCCTCGGTGTCTTGGATTCGGACGGTCGGGTGGCCGACTTCGTCCACGTGGGTATCGCCCCAGAAACGGCGGAGCGCATCGGGACTCTCCCAGAAGGTCGAGGAATCCTCGGTTTGCTCACTGAGCACCCGGTGCCCATTCGGCTGGATCAGATTTCTGACCACCCTGCCGCCGTAGGTTTTCCAGACAATCATCCGCCGATGGGAACCTTCTTGGGCGTTCCGGTGCGGGTACGGGGTGAAGTATTCGGCAATCTCTATCTGACCGAGAAGCGAGGCGGGAGGTCTTTCAGTAGCGACGACGAACGAACCGTCATGGCTCTGGCGGCAGCCGCCGCTGTCGCAATTGAGAACTCTCGGTTGTACGAACGCTCGCGGCGGCGGGAGGCCTGGCAAGCAGCCCTGACTGAAATTGCCACGACGGTGCTGGATGGCGGTGATCCTGAAGAGGCGCTCGCCCTGATGGCGACGCGTTCTCGTGCGTTGATGTCTGCGGACATCACCGCGATCGCGCTCCCCGAAAATGACGGACTGCGGGTGGAGTTTGCCGAAGGTGAGGATTCGATCATCGGTACGTTGGTTTCGAAGGACTCGGTGACCTACGAGGCGTATTCGCAGGGAGTAGCGAAGTCCTCAGGGCAGTGCACCATCGGGGATCTAAAGGCTGTTGGTTTGGCGATCGCAGTTCCGTTGCGAACGGGTGATCGGATCCTGGGCGTCCTAACCGCCATTCGGCTGGCTGATTCGACAGTAGATGTGCACGCTCCCGGTGCGGGTGAACTGCTCGAACTCGCCGAACCCTTCGCTTCGCAAGCCGCCGTCACCCTCGTGCTGGCAGAGGCTCAGGCCGGTCAGCAGCGCCTGGCGATCTATCAGGACCGCGACCGCATCGCTCGTGATCTGCACGACCTCGTTATCCAACGCCTCTTCGCAACCGGAATGTCTCTTCAAGGCGCGACGCGACTGCCGGGGGTCCCCGATGACGTGACGGAGCGCGTCACCCGCGCGGTCGACGAGCTGGACGAAACGATTAAGGAGATCCGCCACACGATCTTCGCTCTGCACGAACCTGTCGAAGGTCCGAGTTCAACTTTCCGTGGCCGCGTCATGCGTGAAGCTGCTCAATCGGCGGCGTCGCTCGGCTTTCAGCCCTCCGTGCGATTCATCGGCCCCGTTGATAACGGAGTATCGAATCAAACGAGTGAGAACCTGGTCGCTGTGTTACGCGAAATCCTGACGAACGCTGCTAAGCACGCTGAAGCGTCCAAGGTGGAGGTTGTGATCTCCCTTGAGGACTCCGATGTGCTGCTCGCCGCTACCGATGACGGCATCGGACTTCCCTCCGATGGCCCCGGCCGTCGATCCGGTATGGCCAACATGGCGTCGCGGGCCCAGGAGCTCGGCGGTGAATTTCGTGCCGAGCGGGTGTCTGCCGAAGGCGGCACGCGCGTTATTTGGCGCGCTCCCGCCTAGTGCTCTTTCTCGGCCTCGAGCCGGGCCACGAAGGCAGCCGCTTGGGTTCGGCGCTCCATTCCCAACTTGGCGAGCAGGCTCGACACGTAGTTCTTCACTGTCTTCTCAGCGAGGTGCATCTCCTCACCGATCTGCCGGTTGGTGAGGCCCCCGCCGATGAGTTCGAGGATGCGGCGTTCTTGATCGGAGAGCCCGGCCAGACGCTCGTCTTCTTCGTTGCCGCGACGCAGACGTTCGAGCACCTTCTGAGTCAGCGAGGGGTCGAGCAAGCTCTTGCCGGCTGCGACCTGACGAATCGCGTCGACGAGATCGTGTCCGCGAATCTCCTTGAGGACGTAACCGCTGGCCCCGGCCATGATCGCGTCGAAGAGGGCTTCGTCGTCGGAGAAGGACGTCAGCATCAGACACTTGACGTCGGGCATGTCAGATCGGATGTCGCGGCACACTTCCACGCCGCTGCCGTCGGGTAGGCGCACGTCGAGCACCGCGACATCGGGCTTGGTTGCCGGGATACGGGTCATTGCTTCGGCTACCGAACTGGCTTCACCGACCACTTCGATGTCGGACTCCACGCCGAGCAGGTCGGCTAGGCCACGGCGAACCAACTCATGATCGTCGAGCAGGAAAACCCGGATCTGATCCATGCCCCCAGTATGCCCTTCCCGCGAACTTGCAGTTTCACGCGCCGAACTTGCAGTTTCACGCGCCGAACTTGCAGTTCTTCGCACCGAACTTGCAGTTTGAGGTGCTTCGCCTTTCGCCTTTACGGAGTGATTGCCATGGAGTCGAGAAACGTTGCCCCAAGACTTTGATCACCAACGACGACGACGTCTACTGCGAAATCACGCTCCGTCGCACGCCCACCGGCCAGCATGACGAAGGACAGCCACGGCATGGTCGCACTCACGTCGGCATCTATCTCATCGACGAGACCAGCCTTGCCGTCCTCACCCACGCGCACCCAGAACTCTCCGGCCAGGCCAGGCTCCGTCATCACAACATTCAGGACCGATCCCACTGGAGCACCAACGCTCTTGCCCCACACCTTCGGCAGCCCGGCACTCAAGTAGGTCTTGGCCTCGCGCGCACCCGGTCCATCCAAATTCCCCAGACTGCCCGTTGCGACACGGGCATCTTGCTCGTGCACCCAGACGTCGAAGGTGCGCATGCTGAGTAGTCGTGGAATCGGAGTCTCGCCGCGCAGCCAGGGGATTGTTGCATCGGGCCCAAGGCTTTCAACACGTCGACGTGCACGTTCATGGCTTGCCGAGAGATCATGCAAGAGGTCATCGCGTGACCAACCTCGTCGGTAGTCGACGCCTACCTCGGTCAAGCGACTGAAGTCGGAATCGATGTGGGGAAGTGACTCCCAGTCAGGGGAGTGATCGGGGCGGGGATCCGCAGCGAGCATTGATTCGAGGTCAATGGTGTGAGCCACCAGATCAGCGATCGTCCAACCGGGACAGGGAGATTGCACATCCCAGTTGTCGATTCCCTCAATGAGTGAGGTGAAGTTTTCGGTGGCTGAGTCCCATGTGGTGAGCGCATCGGTGGTCACGCCTCAAGCGTATGTGCCCACGTTAGGTCTCTGCGTGAGGTCTTTCTGGAAGTTCGGCGCTGGAAACTGCAAGTTCGGCGCAGGAAACTGCAAGTTCGGCGCTGAAAACTGCAAGTTCGCGGCGGGGGTAGCGTGGGGGGATGAGCTCAGCAAGCGTGCG
>CAZVWA010000020.1:6130-16737 GCA_964631085.1 uncultured Rubrivirga sp. | reverse complement strand
CATGGGGCCTATGCGTCCAGCGGATCGCACTGGCTTCACACCCCGGCCGTCTCCACGACTCCGATCGACACCACCGGCGCGGGTGATGCCTTCGCTGCCGGTTTCCTGGCAGCCTGGACTCCGGGCCCAAACGACGAGACCGGCGACGCCTCAGGGCTGCAAGCGCCTCTCTCGGCTGGCGCGCAGGTGGCAGCCCAAGCGGTATCTCGATTCGGCGCTGGGCCGACGGTCGGTAGATCAAGCGAGCGGGAAGGGATGGCTGACGCAAGTGGCGAGTAGAGGCTCCAAGAAGCGCTCATCGGCACGATCGTCGAGCGTTCCCGCCGGTGGTGGTCGAATCCTGGACACCGACGTTTCGGAAGAGATGAGCTCTTCCTTCCTGGAGTACGCCTATTCGGTCATCTATTCGCGGGCACTGCCCGATGCCCGGGACGGACTGAAACCGGTTCAACGTCGGATCTTGTTTCAGATGGCACAAATGGGACTGAGACCCGATCGAGGTCACGTGAAGAGTGCCCGCGTCGTGGGTGAGGTCATGGGACGACTACACCCCCACGGTGACTCAGCGATCTACGACGCCCTTGTCCGGCTTGCCCAACCCTTCACACTTCGTCTACCCCTCATCGATGGACACGGAAACTTCGGTTCGCTTGACGACGGCCCCGCCGCAATGCGATACACCGAGGCGCGTCTGGCGAGCCCAGCTCTGGATCTGACGGCGGGTTTGGACGAAGACGTCGTGGACTTCGCACCGAACTACGACGGCCGAGAGCAGGAACCGATCGTTTTGCCGGCTGCCTTCCCCAATCTGCTCGTGAATGGATCCAGTGGAATCGCCGTAGGCATGGCCACCAACCTGGTGCCCCACAATCTCGGTGAGGTCATCGCCGCGGCTCGCCACCTCCTTTCCCACCCCACAGCAGACGTCGGTGAGTTGATGGCTTTCATCCCCGGCCCGGACTTTCCGGGCGGGGGCGAGATCATCGGGCTCGACGGTGTTCGTGAGGCCTATCAGACCGGTCGCGGATCCTTCCGTCTTCGCGCAAAGACGAGTTTCGAAAACGTCACACCGCGACGCCGCGGAATCGTTGCGACCTCGCTGCCGGCAGGTGTGGGCCCCGAGAGAGTGATCGAACGCATCAAGGATCTTGTGCAGGCGAAGAAGCTCACCGGAATCGCCGATGTCGTAGATCTCTCCGACGGAGAATCTGGTCTTCGGCTCGTCATCGAACTCAAAAGCGGGATCGCACCCGAGGCGATGCTCGAACAGCTCTACAAGATGACTCCCATGGAAGACAGCATCACCATCAACGCTGTGGCTCTGGTGGATGGTCAGCCACGCACCTTGGGTCTACGAGAGTTGCTTGAACAGTTCGTTCACCACCGCCTCGACGTTGTTCGCCGCAGGAGTGATTTCCGTCGCCGAAAAGCGGCTGACCGCTTGCACCTCGTCGACGGGCTTCTTTTGGCGATCGTCGACATCGACGAAGTCATCGAACTTATCCGTGCCAGTGAGAACGCGCAGGAGGCCAAGGAACGTCTCATGACGGTCTTCGATCTCAGTGACGTCCAGGCGACGTACATCTTGGATATGCCGCTTCGCCGGCTCACCAAATTCAGCAGGATTGAACTTGAAGCCGAAGCCGATGATCTGCGTGCGTCCATTGAGGAACTCGAGGCGATCCTCTCCGATGACGCCCGACTTCGAGAAGTTGTCTCGACCGAACTTGCCGATGTGAGTGCCGCGCTGGCGACCGAACGCCGCACCACATTGCTTGAGGGGTCAGTTCCCGTAACGGCTCGAGCCAGCAAGTCCGCGGGTGCCCCTGCCGCACCCCTCGAGGTTGCGGACGAGCCCTGTGTCGTCCTTCTCTCCAGTACCGGCTTGGTGGCCCGAACAGGTTCTATCGCTCCAGATTCTGAACGCGCGTCTGCGCGTGCAGCGCACGACGTGATCACCTCATTCTGCGCCGGCACCACCCGAGGGGTTGTCGGCGCCGTAACCTCCCTAGGTCGCCTGGTGGCAATAGACGTCGTCGATCTGCCTGCTCTTCCGCCGGTGGCCGGCGTACCTTCTCTCGCAGCTGGTGCCCCACTGGGGGCGTTCGTCGACCTCGATGCCGGAGAACGCGTCCTCGGTCTCGCCCCGTTCGACGGCGCCTCGATGGTCGCGCTCGGTACCCGCACCGGGGTCGTCAAGCGCGTCACCGTGCCAACCCCATCGAGCCGATCGCGGGTTGCTTCCCTGATGAATCTCGAAGCTGGCGATGAAGTTGTGGGTGTGTCCTTCACTCCGGAGGCTGCGGCGGAATCGGCATCCCTGGCGTTCGTGACATCCGCGGGCAACCTGCTCTACTTCCCAGCCGCGAGCGTCCGGGTGCAAGGACTTGCCGCTTCCGGAATGATGGGAATCAAGCTTTCCGACGGAGCCGAGGTTGTGTATTTCGGCGCCGTTGCTTCCAACGCAAACGGCGGAGCTGAAGCCGTCGTAGCGACACTCTCGGGAAGTTCGAGTGCTCTTCCGGGGACCGAACTCGGATCGGTGAAGATCAGTCCCCTTTCGATCTACCCCGCTAAAGGCCGAGCAACCCAAGGCGTGCGATGTCACAAACTGCGTTCCGGCGAGGACTGCATCGTCCTAGCGTGGGTCGGGACCGGACCCGCACGAGCCGCAACGGCCGCCGGGAAGGATGTCCCACTTCCAGATGTCACCGATAAGCGAGACGCGACCGGAACGGCACCGAGCGCACCGATCTCTGCCTTCGGCGGGTCCATTTCCTGATGACCACCCAAAGCATGACAACCCAAAGCCCGCCGTGTGCAGCATCCTCGATAACAGCTATGGAGCCCTTGGCCGGCACCGCTCCGTACGCCCGGGCCTGGATAGTCATGGAAGAGCCCGGATCCTGGGGGCGCGAAGCGCTCCGAGACTCCGGCCTGGATCCTGAACTGGTGGAACACCTGACGCACGCGCTCACCGCCTACGGCGTGAGAAGCGTCCTCGCCAGGCATCCTTCCCGTCGCCGCCTTGAAATTGATGCGGCACGGAACGTGTGGGTGGCCACGTGCACGCAATCGGCAGCACAGGGCCGCCACGGGCACGTGGCCGATGTGCGCGAGATTCTCCAGTGGGATCTAGAGGCGTTGGGCCTTGGTGAGCTCCCAGACTTTGGCTCGGACATCGAGCATCCCTGGCAGTTCGTATGTACACACAGCAAGCGAGATACCTGCTGTGCGACACTCGGGCGGCGCTACGTGGGCGAGCGTTCGCGCGATCTCGGGCTGGCTCCCACCGACTTAGACTCCGAGGTGTGGGAATGTAGTCACCTTGGGGGCCATCGCTTCGCGCCCACCAGCCTGTTCTTACCGTCCGGTCGACTGTACGGTCGGCTCGATCGCTATCCGCCATTTCCGCAGATGTCCGAACCACCTGCCGACGCCCTCCGCGGAGCTAGCTACCTCGATCCCGTCGAACAGGTTGCGGACCAGGCGATTCGTAGACTTCTTGAGCTGCCCTACGCGACCACGACACATGTTCGCGCTACAGACCAAGGTGGTGACGAACGGGAGCGTCGCATGATTGTGGATGTGCAGGGTACGGATCGGTGGCTTGTCGACTGTTCTGCTGGCACGGTTGCCTCTCCAGCCTCGTGCGGCGCGGACAGCACGGGGCGTACCGTGTGGCGCGTAAACAAGATCGAGAAGTACGAACAGGCGCATGGAGTATGAGGAGTTGCTGTGGCCGTTGAATCCGAGGTGACCCAGATAGAACGATTACCTGACGTGACGCTGCCGGATTTAGACGGCAACGAAGTCTCGCTACGCGAGGCCTGCCATGGCCGGTCCAGTGTTGTCGTCTTCGCATGCAATCACTGTCCGTACGTACAGTCCATCGAAGGTGAGTTCGGAGCGATAACGCGGTCTCGTCCCGACGTCGCCTGGATAGCTATATGCAGTAACGACACCCAGGCGTATCCCGATGACGACGTACCCGGCCTGCGAGACCAGGCAGAAAGATCCGGGTGGGGCTTTCCTTACCTCGTGGACTCGCGTCAGAACGTGGCTCGCACTTTCGGAGCGGTGTGCACACCCGACTTCTTCGTGTTCGATGCCGATGGTGCACTGGTGTACCGGGGAGCAATGGACGACGCCCGTCCTCGCCAGCCGCAACCCGTCGACGGAGCACACCTCATGGCTGCCCTCGATGCCGCCGAACGCCGGGAGGCCTACGCCGGTGGCAAGCCCGCAATGGGCTGCGGCATCAAGTGGCGCGAGCAGTAGCCGCAATCTCCAACAGTTCCTCACGCGACCACACCGTCTCGCGCGGGCGACCTTGCCCTTCGCCTCGGGATTGCTCCGCGGTGTCGATAGCACGCCAACCCGCGATATCCACCGACGTAATCCCACGGCTGGCCAACAGTTCATCGACAGCCGAGCCCTCCGACTGCTGCAGTAATCCAGCATCGCGGTCGGCGATCAAAGAGGCAACCGTGCCCACGGCGCATTTCTTATTGGTGCCAATGATCCCGGTGGGTCCGCGCTTGATCCAGCCGGCAACGTAAAGCCCGGAGACGGGACCGTCGGCATCGACGACTCGCCCCTCATCATTGGGAATAACGTTCGCGGCCGGATCGAAGGGAACACCGGGCATGGCCTCACCGCGATAGCCGACACTGCGAACCACCATGTCCACGTCGATCGCTTCATGTTGGCCGGTGCCTTCGAGGCGTCCGTCGTCGGTAAGGACGGTGCGTTCGATGTCCAGTCGGTCGACGTGACCGTCGCCTTCGATCCTGACAGGACGGGAAAAGAAGCGCATCTCGATGGTGCGCTCGTGGTCGATCCGGGGTTGGCGACCGGACCACGCTTGCATAACCGCCACGTTCCGGGTCGCGACCTTGCTTTGGGCCAGCTGCTCCTCACTCCAGGGATCAAGGTCGAGATCATCAGCTGACATTCGAATGTCAGCGACTTCTAATTCCCCCAATTCCTTGAGTTCCTTGGTAGTGAAGGAGGCCTGCACCGGCCCGCGCCTACCGATCAGATACACCTTCTCGACAGGTGCGTCCCGCAGGACATCAAGCACGTGGCTGGGCATATCGGTCTGAGACAACTCCGATTCCGATTTGCTGAGAATGCGAACCACGTCAACAGCCACGTTGCCGACACCGATGACAGCGACGGATCTAACGCGCGCAAGCAGTTCAGCGAAATCAGGTCCGCTGTAATCCGGATGGCCGGTGTACCAAGCGACGAAGTCCGTCGCAGCCACGCTCCCCTCGAGGTCCTCCCCTTCAATCCCAAGCCGACGGTCTGCCGACGCTCCGTAGGTCAGGACGACCCCGGAGTAAGCAGATCTCAGTTCCTCTACCGTGATGTCGCGCCCGACCTCCACGTTCCCGATGAACCGGATACCGGGCTTGTCCCAGACCTGATCGAGCGTGTCTCGGACGGATCGAATGCTGAAGTGATCGGGAGCGACTCCGTAGCGCACCAGCCCGAACGGAACCGGCAGTTTGTCGTAGACGTCGACTTCGAATCCCTGATCAAGCAAGGCGTCTGCCGCATACATACCCGACGGACCCGAACCGACAACGGCAGTACGCAACCTCACGCCTCCAGAGTACTCAACCGACCGCTGTGGACGTCGTAGATGGCTCCGCCCACCACCGTGCCTGGTGGAAGGAACGGATAGGTCCGAACACGCGTCACGTCCGAAACCAGGGCCGCCTCCTGATCAGCCACCGTCCGAATCTCCAGTGAGCGGGAGTCGATGCCCGATGCCTCGAAGATCGCCTGATGCATGGTCGGCTCATCCGCACTGGCCATCCGACAGTCGGTGTGGGGCATGATGAGAATGCGCTGGACCCCCAACAGGTGCGTTGCCAACACAAGGGTTCGCAGGACATCTTCGGTGACCCGGGCGCCCGCATTGCGCAAGATCTTCACGTCGCCTGCGCGCATTCCGACGATTGCCAAAGGGTCAATACGCGAATCCATGCAGGTGATGATCGCCAGGCCGCGCGCAGCTCGACCGGTCATACCAGCATCTTCGAAGGTCTCGATGAACGCCTCATTGGACTCGATTACGTCTGCGAAGACGTCTTGAGGGAAGGGCTCACGAGTGGAATCGAGCATGAATCCTCACTTTAGGTATCGATGCGAGCTCTGTCGAGTTCGCGGGCACCGGCGATGATGAAATCACGTCGCGGAGCGACGTGCTCACCCATAAGTAGGTCGAATACCTCGGTGGATGCGGCGCCATCGCCGACCGTCATCCTACGCAAGGTGCGGCGAGCAGGGTCCATAGTCGTTTCCCGCAATTGGCTGGCATCCATTTCACCTAGGCCCTTGTAACGCTGGACCGGTTCCTTAATCCGCTTTCCCTTGCCGGTAGCGTCCTTGACTATCGACTTCATCTCAGCGTCGCTGTACGAATAAACGATCTGATTTCCCTTCCCGCCCTTACCGATGATCTCGATGCGGTGCAGGGGTGGCACTGCCGCGAACACCTTTCCGGCTTCTAGCAGCCCCGGCAGATATCGGTGAATCAGGGTCAGTAGCAGGCAGCGGATATGAGCACCGTCTACATCCGCATCCGACATCAAAATGATCTTGTCGTAGCGCACTTGTTCGATGTCGAAGCTGCGCCCCGATCCACCGCCGATTACTTGGATGATGGCGGCACACTCAGCGTTCTTCAGCATGTCCGCCAAGGACGCCTTCTGAACGTTCAGGATTTTGCCGCGAATCGGCAGGAGGGCCTGAAAATCTGCGTCACGAGCTGTCTTGGCGGTCCCTAGGGCACTGTCTCCCTCGACGATGAACAGTTCCGTGCCTTCAGCATCACCACGCCTACAGTCGACGAGTTTGGCCGGTAGCGTCGATGTCTCGAGGGCTGATTTTCGGCGCTGCGTGTCGCGGTGGGCCCGAGCTGCCACCCGGGTACGCATGGCGCCGGCGATTTTGTCCAGCACGGCACGCGCTGCGGCCTTCTCCCCTCGTGGGGGCTTGGCGAACCACTGCGTCAACTCCTTGGAGACGACGTTTCCGACGATTCTGCTCACGGCCGGCGTCCCAAGAACCTCCTTCGTCTGTCCTTCGAACTGCGGTTCGGCGAGCCGGACAGTCACCACCACCGTCAAGCCCTCGAGTGCATCTTCCTTGACGATGGAACCCTCGGATGACTTCAGGATGCGCGACTTCTTCAACTGCTCGTTGACCACCTTCACAAGGGAGCGTTCGAACCCGGCAACATGGGTTCCACCTTTAGGGGTGGCGATGACATTCACGAAGCTTCGCATTTCGGTGTCGTAGCCCTCGTCCCACTGCAGAGCGATATCCACGCCGAGATCGCGTTCCACCTCACGGGTTGACATATGCCCCTTGTCATCGAGAACGGGCACCGTTTCCTGAAAATGCCCACTGCCTCGAAGATGGATCACCGAACACAAACTCTGGCCGTGGGATAGGTACTCGACATACTCGTTGATTCCGCCCTTGTGCTGAAGGACCTCTTCCCACACATCGTTCGGATCCCGCTCATCACGCAGGGTGATCTTCAAGCCCGGCACAAGGAAACTGCTCTGAACTGCTCTTTCTCGCAAAGCCGTTCGGTCGTACTCAGCGTCCTTGGTGAACACCTGAGGATCGGCCCACCACCGAACCCGAGTACCGGTTCGAGTCCTCGGTGCCTTGCCGACAACCTCCAACCCACTCTTTCGCTGGAAAGAGGCATCGGGTCCCGGTTCGTCGAATACGCCGGGCACGCCGCGACGGAAGGACATCCCGTGGGTCTTGCCGGAGCGATCCACCTCTACGTCCAGTCGAGAACTCAGCGCATTGACCACCGACGCACCCACGCCGTGCAGTCCACCCGATGCCGTGTAGGAACCGCCACCGAACTTTCCACCCGCGTGCAGCTTGGTCAGCACCAGTTCCACACCGGTGAGCTTGGTTTTGGGCTCCTTATCGACCGGAATGCCGCGCCCGTTGTCCGAGACGACCGCCGAGCCTCCTGCTTCGAGCACGACCTCGATCGTCGAACAGTGCCCGGCCAACGCCTCATCCACGGAGTTATCGAAAATCTCCCACAGGCAATGCATGAGGCCGCGGGCATCGTTGCTGCCGATATACATCCCCGGACGCTTGCGAACGGCGTCCAGACCCTCCAAGACCGCCAGATCGCGGGCCGAATAGGCGTCAGCCTTCTTGCTGGCGGGTCTGGTGGAAGCAGGCATCGCTGGAACCGTAGCGCGCCCTGTGCCACGAACCCGGCTTCGGCTCGCAACAGGGCCGTCGATCCCCGCTCGCAGCATTTCGCCACCGGCGAATTCGGGGCGGCAAAAGCGGCTGCGTGGGGACTTCCGTGTAAGACTAGGGAGACGTCAGTCCGGGTGGACTGGCCAACCGACAGGAGGTGCCATGACCACGACGCTTACGGCTCCTGAATTGAGCGCCACCGATCGCTGCGATCGGTGCAACGCCCAGGCGTACGTGCGCGTGGTCTTGCCTGGAGGTACCGATCTCCAGTTCTGCGGGCATCACTGGAGCCGGCACGAAGACGCCCTTCGCCCCAAGGCCGAACGCATCATCGACGAGACCCACCGCTTGGACGATTCCGGGCAGGAGCCGTCTGAAGAACCCGTCGCCTAGAGCGTCGAGGACCGGTCACTCGCCCCGGAAGTTCGGGGTCCTTCGCTCGTGGAAGGCCGCCAACCCTTCCTGATAGTCCGCTGAGGTCCAGGCGCGAGCCCGCAGTGCGTTCAGTTCTTCGAATTGGTCACTCGTCATAGGCCGAGCCTCGGTCAGCGCGGTCATTTCCGCCTTGATTGCGTGAATTGCCAGGGGTGCGAGTGCGGAGATTCGCTCTGCAAGTGCTGTAACAACCGAGACCATTTCCTCGTCGTCACCCACGACCCTGTTGACTACGCCGTGCGCCGCGGCCTGCTCGGCAGTGATCGGGTCACCCGTGAAAAACATTTCCTTGGCGATATGCAAGGGCAGCGCATTGACGAAGTGGCTCACGCCTGCCGTGTTGTACGGGATGCCCAGGCGGGCTGGCGTAATGGCAAACGATGCCGTCCTTACCGCCACCACCAGATCACACGTCAAAACGAGATCGCTCGCTCCACCCCACACCGATCCATTGACGGCGGCGATGATCGGCATTGGTGCGTCGCGAATGCTGCGCAGCGCCTCCTCCAATGGGTTATCCCAGGTGAGGGGGTCGCGATCGCCTCCGGGCAATTCGCTGATGTCGTGACCAGCGGACCAGACAGACGTCATGGGAAGCGCGCCGATAACCACCGCTCGCATGCCATCTTCGGCGGCACGTCGGATAGCCGATGAGAGCTCGCCTAGCAGGGCGGCGCTGAGAGCGTTGCGTCGTTGGCTGTCGCCGAAAGTCAGCCAACACACATGGCCACTGTCGACCCGACCAACGAAATCCATGCTCAGTCCAGGTAGTCCCGGAGGACCTGTGAGCGCGAAGGGTGACGCAGCTTCGACATCGTCTTTGATTCGATCTGCCGAATACGCTCCCGTGTTACCCCGTAGACCTTTCCGATTTCATCAAGAGTCTTGGGCTGGCCGTCCGTTAGGCCGAAACGCATGCGCACAACCCCGGCTTCGCGATCGGACAACGTCTCTAGGACCGATTCGAGCTGTTCCTGAAGTAGCGTGAAGGAGACCGCATCACTGGGCACGATTGCCTCGGAGTCCTCGATCAGATCACCGAACTCGCTGTCCCCCTCCTCTCCCAACGGGGTATGCAGGGAGATGGGCTCGCGACCGTACTTTTGAACTTCGACGACCTTCTCGGGCGTCATATCCAATTCCCGGGCCAATTCCTCGGGGGTGGGTTCGCGGCCGAGGTCCTGAAGCATCTGCCGCTGTACCCGCGCGAGCTTGTTGATGACTTCGACCATGTGAACCGGAATGCGGATGGTGCGCGCCTGGTCGGCCATCGCCCGGGTGATTGCCTGGCGGATCCACCAGGTTGCATACGTGGAGAACTTGTAGCCCTTGGTGTAGTCGAATTTCTCTACCGCACGGATCAAACCCAGGTTGCCTTCTTGGATCAGGTCGAGGAAGAGCATGCCGCGTCCGGTGTAGCGCTTAGCCAAGGACACGACGAGTCGGAGATTGGCCTCGAGCAGATGGTTCTTGGCGCGTCGGCCATCGGTGGCGATCCACTCAAGGTCCAAACGCGTCTTCTTGTCCATCTTCTTGGTTTCCGCGAGCATCTCCTCCGCGAACAGGCCCGCCTCGATGCGCTTGGCCAACTCAACTTCCTGCTCCGCATTGAGTAGTGCGACTTTGCCGATCTGCTTGAGGTAGTCCTTGACAGGGTCTGCGGTCGCACCCGCGACGGTCACCGTCTGCACGGGCTCGTCGGTGTCGTCCACGTCCGATAACACGAATTCGGCGCCATCGGGATTGTCCGAGCTTTCGTCCTTGCCCTCTTCGGACTTCACCTCCGCGAGGTCGACTTCGAGGTCGGCTTCAAGTTCGGCTTCGAGGGTCGCAGCCTTCTTCAGATCCGGTTCCTCACCGGTTTCGACCTCTACTACCTCGCCACCGACCTCCACGACCTCCACTACTTC
>CAZVWA010000020.1:0-6030 GCA_964631085.1 uncultured Rubrivirga sp. | reverse complement strand
GAGGGGCACCTTTCCCTGGAGAACTCCCGTAAGAGCCACGACAAGAGCCCGAGTCAAGCCGAATGGGGCTCGTCGGGCGTACCCCAAGTGTGCCACGCCCCGCCTAGGGACCGGTGAGGACCCCTAGTGCCGACCCGACCGGGACCTGCCACCCCACCTCCTGGCGGACTGCCTCGTGAACGGGAAACGGGCCCAGGCCATCGACGGTGTACATCCCCAGCCAGGTCGCCCGGACTGCAATCTCATGCCTGCCAGCAGCGGTGAAGGCCTGCCGGATCCCCGATCCGGGATAGACCTCGCCCGGGTAATCCACACGCTGTACCCACGACCCGGCAGACCTCCCAGATATCGGAATCCGTTGGCGGAAGGTCCACTCCCAGGTCGCGCGCGCTGTGGTGGTCACGCTGTATCCGGCGAGTTGGTTGGTCCAGGCCTGGCGGGCCGATCGCTGGCCGGAGCGACAATGCATCTCGATGCCGACGACTACCCCGCGCTCGGGAGCGCACTGGGGTTGCAGACGGGGTACGCGGTTGGCCATGTCGCCTCTGACCCGGTTATTCATGTCCGAAACCGACGTGACCTCGCCATCGTGGGGACAGAACAGGCCCACCGGCTCGAAATCTCCGCCAGGCCGGGCTAACCACGCCCGGCCGATCTCCCGGCCCTGCGGGCAACCCAGAACCGTGCCTCGACAGCCAGCATCACCGTGCTGGTCATCCCGCAGACAGGGTGCAGTGACTTTCCATCGGCACCCATGGCACGTAACCGCCTCGGTGCGAATGGAAGTGGAGACCGTGGCGGGCAGGAAAACAGCGCCTGTTCCGGCAAAGCGGTCTTGTTCATCGTCTCCGATGACTTCGACCGACATCGCGGGTACCGGATAAACGGCAGGCACCAGTGTCGTGAACGCAGCCAACGCCCCCAATATCAGCAGCCAGATGCCCACTGTTTTGGTGACAGACATGGGGCGAACGTATGTCGTTTACGACCGGTGAAGGAAGGTCCTAATCCGTGCTGTGGATAACCGACGGCGGCATGGCCTCCGGTGGAACATCCAGACCGCAATCCACGAGTGCCCGCGCAATTCGATCGGTGACGGTTTGCAGGACTTTGACGCGCGCGAACCGCTTGTCCTCCGCCTCGATGACGTTCCATGGAGCGAACGATGTATCGGTGCGTTCAATCATTTCGTTGACCGCGTCTTCGTATTCAGACCACTTGTGCCGGTTACGCCAATCCTCGTCGGTCAACTTCCATCGCTTGAGGACACTTTTCTCTCGAGCGTGGAAGCGTCGCAACTGCTCCTCGGGGCTGATGTGCATCCAGAATTTGATGATCACCATGCCTTCATCGCTCAGCGTTCGCTCGAAGGCCTGAATTTCGTCGTAGGCACGCTTCCATTGTTCCTCGGTTGCGAATCCCTCCACCCGTTCGACCAGGACGCGTCCGTACCAACTGCGATCCAGCACCGCCATGCCACCCCAGCCGGGAAGCAGGGGCCAGAATCGTGACAGAAAGTGATGCCGCATCTCGTCAGGGGTTGGCGCAGCAACCGAGGCAACACGAACGTGTCGAGGATCCAGCGGGGCTACAAGGCGACGTATCGCACCACCTTTTCCGGAAGCGTCCCAGCCTTCGAACACCACGCAAATCGGTGGACCCAACAGACCCGAACCATCGATGATGCCACCGTCGACCAGTCGGAGCAGGAGCAGCCGACGCTGCTCGTCATTCAGAAGCTCTGTTTCTTGCGCCTTCGACAACCGGTGGGAGAGGTCGTAGTTCGACAACACGTCCTCGATCGTGGCACACGACCGGCGACGTTTTCTGGCTGAACATGAAAACGGCCTAGATTCCAGCCGTATTACGAGCCCGCACTGCCTCGATGATCGGAGCGGACGCGTGCAAGAGCATGTTCGATGAACGCGCCCACCTGCTCGTCCTCGACCAAAAAGCCGTCATGGCCGTACGGGGATCGAAGGATGTGTAGCTCATCTGCGCCAGGGGTCAACTCTGCGAGTTCGGCCTGAAGGCGAAGCGGAAACAGCCGGTCACTGTCGATGCCCACAACGGTCAAGGGCGCATGAATCGTTGACAGCGCGCTCGCTACTCCCCCACGGCCTCGCCCGATGTCGAACAAGCTCATGGCCTCGGTGAGTTTGATGTAGGTATTGGCATCGAACCGCCGTGCGAGCTTGTCCGCGTGATGATCGAGGTAGGACTCGACTGCGAATCGCCCACGGCTGCCATCGGCGTCGAATTGGTAAGGGTCCTCCTCAGTCTGCGGCCCTCGGCCAAAACGCAGGTCGAGTTCGGTCTCGCTTCGGTACGTGAGATGGGCGATCCGGCGTGCAATGCCCATACCGCGGTGTGGCCCGTCCCCGGGTGCAGCCGCGTAGTAGTCGCCGCTACGGAATCGAGGGTCCGACCGGATGGCTTCGATCTGCGCCAGGTGGGTACCGATTTGGTCTGCGGTTACCGACGCGGTGGAACCGAGCACCAGACCGCCGCGAACGCGGTCCGGGTAGCGAACGAGCCATTCGAGTACCCGCATGCCTCCAAGGGAAGGCCCCAGCATCATTGCCCAATCCGAAATGCCGAGGTAGTCGGTGAGTTTGCGTTCCACCTCGACCATGTCTGCAACGGTCACCGATGGAAATCGGCTTCCCCACGGCCGGGAGTCGGACGCAGTGCTGGCCGGGCCCGTGGTGCCCTGACAACCACCAAGGACGTTGGCGCAGACAACAAACCACTGGTCGGTGTCGATGGGACGGCCCGGTCCCACGAGACCGGACCACCAGCCGCCGGTCACGTGGCCGGGACCGGCCGGACCGGTCACATGCGAATCGCCGGTCAGTGCGTGGCATACGTAGATCGCATTACGACCGTCGCTTGCCAGCTCGCCCCACGTTTCGTAGGCGACGGTGACGTCGGGAATGACGACCCCGGACTCAGTTGTGATGTCACCGATGGAGGCAAACAGGCGATCGCCGACTGGGTCTCCCTCCCGCCAGGCGGCGCTGGCGGGAGGAAGACCGGAGTAGTCGATCGATCCGTCGGACAAGGTCAGGCCTGCTTAGCCGATCGGAAACCGGCATCGAGGTCAGCCAGGATGTCCTCCAGGGCCTCCAGGCCCACAGCGAGGCGAACCAAGCCGGGTGTCACTCCGGCAGCCAGCTGCTGCTCGGGGGTGAGCTGCGAATGCGTGGTCGAAGCCGGATGGATCACCAACGAGCGCACGTCGCCGATGTTCGCCACGTGGCTGTGCAGTTCGAGACCTTCCACGAACTTCTGCCCGGCCTCGATGCCTCCGGCGATCTCGAAACTGAGAACACCTCCGGTGCCGTTCGGTGCGTACTTCTGAGCGAGGCTGTGCCACGGGCTCGATTCCAGGCCGGCGTAGTTGACCGACAGCACCTCATCACGATCCTCGAGCCAGCGGGCGACCGCCAGGGCGTTATCGGCGTGACGCTGGACGCGAAGGCTCAACGTTTCAAGACCCTGGGACAGCAAGAAGGCGTTGAACGGCGCAGCAGCCGCGCCAAGGTCGCGCAGCAGTTGCACCCGAGCCTTCATGATGAAGGAAACATTGACCCCGAACAGGCCGTCAGGACCGAGATCACGCGCGTACACCAGGCCGTTGTACGAGTCATCAGGTGTGTTGAACCCGGGGAAGCGATCGGGATACTGACTGTAATCGAAGCTGCCGCCGTCGATGATCGCCCCAGCGATCGCCGTTCCATGACCACCGATGTACTTCGTGGCGCTGTGGACCACCACGTCGGCTCCCCACTCGAGGGGTCGAATCAAGTAGGGAGTCGCGACGGTGTTATCGATGATGAGTGGAACACCCACCTCATGCGCGACGCCCGCGATTCCCTCGATGTCCAAGATCTCGCTCAGCGGATTGGCGATGGACTCACCGAAGAAGGCCTTCGTATTCGGACGCACGGCGGCGCGCCACGATTCAAGATCGTTGGCGTCCTCGACGAACGTCACCTCGATACCGAACTTGGGCAGCGTGTGCTGGAACAAGTTCACGGTCCCGCCGTACAGACTGGGACTGGCCACGACGTGCGAACCCACCTCTGCGATGTTGGCGATTGCGAGAAACTCCGCAGATTGCCCGCTCGAGACCAGCAAGCCGCCCACGCCGCCTTCGAGCGCGGCAATGCGGTCCTCCACGACGGCTTGCGTGGGATTCATGATCCGGGTGTAGATGTTTCCTAGCTCCTTCAGGGCGAACAAGTTCGCCGCGTGGGTGGTGTCGTTGAAGGTGTAGGAGGTTGTCTGATAAATCGGCAGTGCACGAGCATTTGTCGCAGCATCCGGCGCTTGTCCAGCGTGAATCTGCTTAGTTTCGAAGGACCAGCCCTCGCTCATCTCTGTCTCCTTGTTCATTCGATAGTTATGGGGTCATTCAGGTTTTACGAATTACTGTCGACAGCCATCGTTTCCGCCGCGATGCGACCTTTGACGGTTGCCGGACTGCGCCGTGCCGAGCGATGCCCGTAGGCATCGCCCGGAGTCAGCACATGAAACGGGTACAGCGCATAACAGACCTCGCATCCATCCCGGGGCCTTGCCCTGCGCAAGACCCGCGCTTGCCCGAAATCGGGCCAGGTCTCCACCGGAGCACCCCACCGCGGTTGGAGGGTTGCCGTCCAGCAAGCCGGGGCTTGACGCTGGATCTCTTGACCTACGCCGGACTATAGCGTCCGACGAAGACTTCGTCCACGACACCCTCGGGTAGTTCCAGGACCTCGACCGGCACATCGGTAAACATCGCTTCCACAGCCGAAGGTGGCACACCCGTGGACAACGCGTCATCGACTAGTCGTCCCAATAGGTGCCGCGGATCGTCTGCCAGGCACCGCTCGAGTGCCACGTTGGCTCGCACCCCATCCCCGCTCAACCACGCGACGACAGCCGTTGCGACTGCGAGGTTCGCGCCGTGACCGGATGCCGTAGCAGCAACGGCGCTCACCATGCACTGCAAGAGTTCACGGCGCTCTCGCTGACTCATGCGCGCGCAGCACCACATCACGAGGTCACGTCCATGTGGATCGTCTGCGTTGTCGAACAGGACATCAATTGATGGACGCAAGGGGCGAATCACCAGCATCTGAGCAAGATCCGCGATATCGAACCTACGTCCGGTGCCTATTCGGTCTGCACTCGACCGGGGCCGGTAATCGAATTCCGCTTGAACCCGGTCCCGGCTCAGCGCCGGTTGACCCGGTGTCGGACCGATACCGAGACTGCCCGCGAGTTGACGATGTTCGGTGCTGATCCACGTCCACGGCCCACCAGACGAATCGCAAGTATCTCCCCTGTCTCGTATCTGCCCGCCGGCCAGGTGCAGATGAGCGCGGAGCCGGACCGGGCATCGCTCTTCGAGTGCCGCCCATAGGGCCTTGTGATCATCTCGATTCTGATTCACCACGATCGCGATGGCTTCATCCGCCGGTATCGACTTTGCGGGTTGAAAGTATGCGTCGACGAATTCATCGGATTGCGTTGGCGGCGGCAGGTCGGCTCGCTGGACCACGACGAGCTCACCTCGACGCAACCACAAGAACACCAGGGACTCGTGCGGATGGAAACCCAGCAGGTGCGGAACCGCGGCTGCGATGGTCGTCGCGGAATCCAGACGCACCGGTGTTTCATCGCATCGGTCAGCGCCGATTCCTCGGCGGTGGTGTCGATCTTCGAATGGATGCATGACGCCACTGTGGGCAGCCGAGAGCGACGGCGAAACCCGCGTTTTGACGTTTGTGGAGAGTGTGTTCAGGGTCTGTGGATGATCCGATAGTCCGGATCTTTTGGAGTGATGCCTTGCCCTGACGTCACGCCGCGAACTCTCCGGCCGATCCAAGGACCCGCGTGGGCCACCAACCAGGTGGCGTCTGCCCGACGACGCTCACGCCATCTGGGTCGCGGCGGGTCGGGAACGGGGCTTCGCCAGTCCTGGTTCCCCAGGCCCAGGGCCTCCATAACGGCCTCGGCCGTCAGTCGATGCCCCATAGG
>CAZVWA010000019.1:0-17560 GCA_964631085.1 uncultured Rubrivirga sp. | reverse complement strand
TGGCAGCGCGGGCAGCGGTAGCTCGAGCGGTTCATGAAAGCCTCGCGGCGGATCGGCGCACCGCAACGCCGGCACGGTTCGCCCTCGCGGCCGTAGGCATCCAGGGAACGCTCGAAGTACCCGGACTCACCGTTGACGTTCACATACAGCGAGTCGAAACTGGTGCCACCTTGGGCGAGCGCCTCGCGCATCACCACCGTGGCGTGGTCGAGGACCTCCCCCACCTTGGACGCCGGCAACGATCCAGTGGAGCGGCGCCCATTGACCTTCGATCGCCACAGGGCTTCATCGGCGTAGATGTTCCCGATTCCCGAGATCACCGACTGATCGAGCAGCACCCGCTTGATCTCGGTGTCCTTGCGCCGGATCGCCCGAATCGTGGCCGCCCGATCGAACTGCGGGTCGAGTGGGTCGCGAGCGATGTGGGCGATGGTCGATGGCACACCATCGAGAACATCGTCGATGTACACACCACCGAACGTGCGTTGGTCCACGAATCGCATCTCGCGATCGTCATCATCGAAACGAACTCGCACGCGCAGATGCTTCTCATCATCCGACTCAACCGGCTGCATCAGCACCTGACCACTCATGCCCAGATGCACCACGAGCGCCCGATCATCACCGTCGGCCAGCGGCAGCCACAGGTACTTCCCGCGCCTGCTCGCGCATCTAAAGCAGTCCCCCACCAACGCTGAACGGATCGCGCCCGCACCGCCTGGACTTCGACGAACCGAACGCGGGTAGAGCACATCAACGCCGGCGATAGCACGACCGGTGGCCCATCTGTCCACCCCGCGGCGAACGACCTCGACCTCGGGCAGTTCAGGCATCGGTGGTGCCGCCGAGGGCGGCGTATGCCTGCGCGGCCGCCTCCTGTTCGGCGACCTTCTTGCTGCGGCCGTGCCCCACACCCAGCACATCGCCACTGATGACGGCTTCGGCCGTGAATTCCTTGGCGTGATCGGGACCGGTGTCGGTGACCCGATATTCCGGAACCCCTTTGTCGAGCTCAGCCGATCGCTCCTGCAGGGAGGTCTTCCAGTCCAGGCCGGCACCGAGTTGCGCGGACTCGGCGATCAGCGGTCCGAAGACGCGTTCGATGAATTCCCGCGTGGTTTCCAGATCCGTGGACATGTACATAGCACCGAGAACCGCCTCCATGGCATCGGCCAGGATCGACGACTTGTCCTGGCCTCCGGTGCTCTCCTCACCCTTGCCCAGCAGCAGATAGGAGCCCAGATCCAGTGCGCGGGCCACTTCGGCCAACGCGGTCGCATTCACGACCGCGGCGCGCAACTTCGCGAGCTGACCTTCGGGCTCGTCGGGGAAATCCCGGAACAACCGCTCGGTGATCACCACCCCGAGTACCGAGTCACCCAAAAACTCCAAGCGCTCGTTGGTGGGCAGCCCACCGTGCTCGTAGGCGTAGGAGCGATGGGTCACCGCTTGCTTGAGCAGCACCGGATCCATGCGTTGCCCGAGGGTCTGCATGAGCGCTTCCAGCGACTCGAGAGTTCCCTGCACCGCTACCTGCGTCGACCCCTGCACATCGCCGGCCACCGCCGCACGCTCCCTTCCAGACTCAACCCGTCAATCGGTTGCCCTGACGATAGCGAGGACATCACCAATCGTCTCGACCTTCTCGGGCTCTCGCGGATCCGACGTCAACTCGACCCCGAGGTGATCGGCGACAAGCAGCCAGTCGGTGGCCGATCCTCGCCAGCCAATGACCTCCAGCGGTGTGTCCGGCCGCACGTTGCGCGGATCTAGGTCGAACGCCGCGGCAAACGCCGCGACATCGGCGGCCGCCTGCTCATCCTGACCCGACATCACGCCGACTCTCCCAGCGAATTCAGTGGTGCGAAGCCATCGACGGCTGCGCGCACCAGATCCACGAGTGAACCGTCGTGCAACATCGCGGCTCGTCGAATGCAGGCCTCGACTTCGTCAGCGCTCGAGGCGCCGTGTCCGACGATGATGTTCCCCGCTACGCCCAGCAGGGATCCGCCGGACAAAAAGTGCGCGTTGCGCAGGACTTCCTTCGCGGGATCGACGGAGCCATAGGCCAGACCCATCGCGCCCACCGACCAGCGCAGCGCTCCTTCCATCGACTTCAGCGCGATGTTCCCGGTAAACCCATCGACGACGACGACATCGGCGGTGCGCTCGGCGAGGAGGTCGTGTCCCTCGACGGGCCCTGCGTAATCGTCGGTGAATTCCTCGGCGAGTCGAACGTCGGTTTGCTTACGAAGGTGGTCGCCCTTGCCGCGTTCGCCGCCGATGCTCAGCAATCCGATGCGAGGAGAGGCGATACCGATGATGCGTGCGTAGGCAGAGCCCACGGCCGCGAAGCGAACGAGGTCCTCCGCGGTTGCATGCGGAGCAGCTCCGCAATCGACCAACACCACCGGTCCGTGGGCTCCGGGGAGTTCGACGGCCAGACCGGGACGACCCATGCCACGAACGCGACCTAAGCCCAAGACGCTCGCTCCCACCGTGGCTCCGGTGTGACCGATGGAAACGAACGCATCCGCTCGTCCATCACGAACGGCTTCCACCCCGACCACACTCGATAGGTCACTGCGCTCGCGCAACAACGAAAGGGTGTCGTGGCTCGAAGATGACATCGGCACGCAGTCCTCGGCGTGCGCGAGAGTGGCGTGCTCGTGGTCGTCGATATCCACGCCGCGCTCGGCGAGAAGTTCGCGCGCGAGATCTGCGGGGCCGACGATGCAGACCGTCAGGTGTGACGGGGAACTGTGATTGTCGGAGACGTTGGCGCCGGACAAAATCGACGCGATCGCGTCAACGACGACGCCCGGGCCGGTATCGCCTCCGAGCAGGTCGACGGCAATACGTGCCATGAAGGTGCGAAAGGCCCGACTAGACGTCCAGCACGCGGCGCTTGGCGTATGTGCCGCATGTGGGGCACGCCGTGTGCGCGGGACGCTTCTCCTTGCAACGTGCGCAGGTCACGAGGGTCGGTGCACTGGTTTTCCACTGCGAACGACGACTACGCGTGTTGGAGCGGGACATCTTGCGCTTGGGGACAGCCACGGTTCTTCCTTATCTCGGGTGCGCAGAGCGTAACGGAACGCCCTCGACGCTGACCTAACGGCGTCGATTCTCCCCTACCGGTCTTCTTCGGACTCCGGGGGGCTTTCGGTCAGCAGGTCTTGCAGGGCCGACCAGCGAGGATCGGTCACCGGGTGGTCGTGCGGGCCTTCCTCGGGGGAAAGCCGTTCACCGCAGGTGGCGCAGATGCCCTGGCAGTCCGGCGAGCACAGCGGAGCTATCGGCAGCGCCAAGACCACGGCATCTCGAAGCGGACCTTCGATGTCGATGACATCGTCGATGACCTCGGGGGTTTCGTCATCGGAATCCTCGTCGGTCTCGATCAGTGCACCACGGGCATCGGTGGCCGGGTACCGGTACATCTGCTCGAGGTTCACTGTCTCGGACCACTCAGTGGGGTCCAGGCAGCGCGAGCACTCCGCGGATACCTCGACGTCAGCGGTACCGCTGACCCAGATTCCTTCGACAACCGATTCCAGCGTGAGGTCGAGGTCTATCGGAGAACCTTCACCAACCCGGGCCATGGCAACCGAGAGATCCGCGGGTGCCGGGATCTCCCTGCTGATTTCGAGCATCGAGCCCGGTTGCCGGTGCAACCGTGAGACGTCGATTCGCGTGGGTGCCGCACCGGGTGATTCCTGGACCGAGGACCGGGAACCACTCACTGTCAGTATTCCTCGCGTTCCGGTTCGAGCGTCGCGTCGAAGAAGTCGTCGCCCTCGACCGGCGCGAGGTCCTCGTACATCTGGCTGCGGATGCGTTCACGACCGCGATCGACGGTTTGCAGCGTCTTTTGCAAAGTGATTTCGAAACTGGCCAGCTTGGCGTCGATGAAGTCATCGGTTTCTTGCCGCATTCTCGCTGTCTCGCCCAAGGTGTCCTTGCGCAGCGCCTCCGCTTCCGCCACTGCAGCGAGGTAGACCTCGTGCTCGGAAACCATCTTGTCGGCTTCGGTCCGGGCGCGCTCGAGGATGCGATCGGCTTCGCGTCGACCGTCTTGCACGACGGCCTCGCGATCGGCCAGCAACTCATCGGCCCGGTGGACCGATTCCGGTAGCAGCTGACGGATCTCATCGATGAGGTCGAGCACCTGCGAACGGTTGACCACGCACGACGCTGACAGCGGCATGGACTTGGCATCCTCGACGAGAACGGTCAACTCGTCGAGTCGTTCCTGGACGTCCACTCCTGGCTCCTTCGGTTAACGCACTGGCGTGCCCTGCTCCCCCGCCACGACGGGGCCTTTCACATTGTGTCGGAGAACTTCCCCGGTAAGCGGTCCAACACGGCCTCCGGCACCAAACCGGACACATCTCCGCCGTACCGCGCCACTTCCTTGATCAGGCTCGAGGACAGGAAGCTGTATTGGGGATTGGTGGATACGAACAACGTCTCGATTTCCGCCAGCCGGTGGTTCATCTGGGCCATCTGTAGTTCGTAGTCGAAATCGCTGATCGCCCGCAGACCCTTGACGATCGCCTGGATGTCGTTGTCCCTGCAGTAGTCCACGAGCAACCCGTGGAAGGAGTCGATGCGAACGTTCGGCAGATCCGCGGTGACCTCGCTCAAGATCTCGATGCGCTCTTCGACGCTGAACATCCCGGCCTTGTTGCGGTTGACCAGGACGGCGACGACGACCTCGTCGGCGATGCGAGCCGCCCGGGTGAAGACGTCGAGGTGGCCGTTGGTGACGGGGTCGAAGGATCCCGGGCAGATCGCCTTCACGCCACCTCCAACGCTTCTCTACCCACCTCTAGCGGCGGGCTCATTCTCCGCTCGCGAGACCGTACCAAAGCACGCTATCCCCGTAAGCGCGACGATCGATCACATCTACGCCCGACGGCAGCGGATCGGTCGACCCACTTCCTCGACCGTGGCCGCGTGGCGAGCCGCGCTCGACGACGATCACCGCTTCCCTGGCGAACCAGCCCGATGCTCGGGCCTTGTCCAGGTCCGCCCGCAGGGATTCGTCGTCGTAGTCGTACGGCGCATCGGCCACGACTATCTGGAAGGGGCCACCCGGCGGCGGAGAAGCAACCAGCGACGAGACATCGGCCCGTTGCACTTCCACGACGCCACCGGCACCGAGGTCGGTGATGTTTCCGGCGATCACGGCGACCGCTGCCTTTGCCTTCTCGACCGCGAGAACCCGAGCCGCACCTCGACTCCACGCCTCCAAACCAATCGCCCCAGATCCGGCCCAGAGGTCGCATAGGGCGATCTCGCCCCAGTTCCGGCCCTCGGACAGCAGCCGGGCATCCAGACTCGCGAACAAGGATTCGCGGATCCGATCGGACGTGGGCCGGGTCCCCGATCCGGGAACCTTCAAGCGCCTGCCACGCGCGCTTCCGGCGATGATGCGCGTCACGACTTCTCCAGGAATTCGGCTTGCTCTTCATCGAGTCGGGTCATCGCCTCGCGTAACGCAGAGTGGGACGCCAGATCCGGGTCGTCCTCGATGATGGCCTCGGCCGCGGCTCGGGCCGCAGTGATGACATCGGCGTCTTCGACCACGCGCAACAGTCGCAGGGACGAACGCACCCCCGATTGCGATCCTCCGAGCACATCGCCCTCGCGACGAATTTCTAAATCGCGCTGGGCGAGTTCGAATCCATTGCGGGTCGCGGCCACCGCATCGAGTCGCTCACGGGTGGGTGTCCCGGCTTCGGCGGCGCTGACGAGCAAGCAGACGCCGGGCAGTTCGCCGCGACCGATACGCCCGCGAAGCTGATGCAGTTGGGAGATACCGAATCGATCTGCGTCGAACACGACCATCATCGTCGCGTCGGGAACATCGACGCCGACTTCGATAACCGTGGTGGAGACGACGACGTCGATCGCTCCCGTGGCCAGGCCAGACATGACCGCTTCCTTGTCCTCCGATGACATGCGGCCGTGGAGCGCAGCCACCTTCGCATCGGGCAGACGTCTCACCGCCTCGCGGTAGGTGTCCTCCACGGTGGAGACAACGGACCCCGCATCCGAATCATCGCCCGTCGCCTGCCCTTCCTCGGCATTCGCGGCGTCGATTCGTGGACACACGATGAATACGCGGTGACCTGCTGCTGCCTCTTCGCCCGCCCTTTCCCATAGCCGGTCCACATGCCGCGGTTGCGTCATTGGATCGACCACGTGGGTGGTGACCTCGGCCCGACCGGTCGGTACCTGATCCAGCGTCGAGACATCGAGATCACCGAAAACCGTCATCGCCACGGTCCGCGGAATCGGCGTGGCCGTCATAACGAGTACGTGCGGATGCGTGTCATCGGGAGCCCGCTGAGCCAAAGCCGCACGCTGCTCCACCCCGAACCTGTGCTGCTCGTCGATGACCACGAGCCCGAGCCGCGCGAAGTGCACGGACTCCTCGAGCAGCGCATGGGTTCCCACAATGAGTCCCGCCGTCCCCGACTCGATGGCTTCCAACGCTGCTCGACGTTGCGCAGATTTCGCCGATCCGGTCAACAACACCAACGACGTCCCTTCGATGGACGCATCGGACCCCAGCAGGGAATCGGCTTCTGCCAGAGGTCCCAGCAGGCGACGAATCCCAGCAGCGTGCTGGGCGGCGAGCACCTCGGTCGGAGCTAAGAGCACCGCCTGACCGCCGGAGGCGACGACGTCGAGCATGGCTCGCACCGCCACCACGGTCTTGCCGCTTCCGACATCGCCCTGCAACAAACGCTGCATCGGCACCTCGCGCGCCAGGTCCGCCGAGATTTCCTCACCCACCACGCGCTGGCCGTCGGTGAGCGCGAAGGGCAGGGCCGAGTCGAATGCACCCCGAAGCGCCGATCCCGGGCTTGGTTGGACCGAGGACCGATACGCCCGGGCAGCATGTCGGCGCTCGACCAAACTCGCCTGCAACACCAAGGCCTCTTCGAACACCAGACGCTGCCGACCCTTGTCGATGTCGGACCAACTCGCTGGCCGATGGACGCCCTCGAGCGCGGTGCCGAGGTCCGGCAGTTCGAGTTCATCTCGAAGGGCGCGGGGTATCGGATCTGCGTCGTCGTTGTCGGTCAGATCCGCTGCGAGCGAATCCAACACAACGCCCACCGACGATTGGATCTGCCAACTCGTGACCGACTTGGATGATCGATACACCGGGATGATCGCACCCGCGAAGCTCTCGACCTTCTCGTCGTCGGATTCATCACCGAGTAATACGTACTGCGGATGAGCCAGTTGTCGTTTGTCCCGGTAGCTGCTGATCGTCCCAGCGAACAGGCCACGTTGACCGACGCGAAGTTCGCGCTCGCGCCACGGTTGGTTGAAGAAGGTGATGACCAGCGAGTCCGTACCGTCGGTGACCAGCACCTCAAGCAGCGATCCACGCTTGCTGCGCATCCGCCGGGACGTAACCGAGGCGATGTCGGCGACGATGGTGACGTGATCTCCGTCCGCGAGGCCGCTGATGGCCGTCAATTCCCCGCGTTCGGCGTAGCGCCGGGGGTAGTGCCGCAGAAGATCCCCGACCGTGAGCAGGCCCAAACCGCGCTCCAAGGCGCCCGCAGTGCGCCCGCCGAGCACCCCACGGAGCTTGGTCTCGAGCCCGATGTCGCCGGCCACGGGGCGACGCTACCGGGGGCTGCCCCTGCAGCCGGGGAATGCGTCGGCTACCCTTATGCGGCTTGAGTTCATCCCGGCAAAACGCCGGACCGTGTCAACGGATCATTACAAGGAGTGCACCGTGGCTGCCAACTGTGACGTCTGCGGCAAGGGACCCGGCTTCGGCCACAACATCTCGCACTCCCACCGTCGCACCAAGCGCCGCTGGAACCCCAACATCCAGCGCGTGCGCGCCGTGGTGGGCTCCACCCCCAAGCGGCTGAACGTGTGCACCTCGTGCATCAAGGCCGGCAAGGTCACCCGCGCCTAGGGCGTTACCTGTCATCGGTCACGCGAAGTGCGTGAACCCTCCGGGACCTTCGGGTTCTGCTCCATCCACGGTCACCTGCGCTGAACCCTCGCCGACGCGTCCGATTTCCAGAAAGCCGTCGGGCACGTCAACGTCTGCGGGCAAGCACGCCACCAGCGCGTGATCGTCACCCCCGGTGAGCATCCAGACCTTCGGATCCACGTTGTAGGCCGCCGCGGCCGCCTGCAGCGGCTCCGCTACGTCCAAAGCGGCCGAATCAACATCGATCGCGACACCCGAAGCGTCGGCAATGTGGCCGAGGTCGGCGAGCAGACCGTCACTGACATCGATCATTGCCGTGGCACCGGCAACAGCGGCACGTGGCCCAGCGGTGTAGTCGATGACCGGAAACCGGTGCGCGTCGACAAGGACCTTCGGTGAACGAAATCCTCGGCCGAGTACGGCCAGCCCGGCTGCCGCCCAACCCAGTCGGCCGGAGACCACCACTCGGTCACCGGGCTTGGCTCCACCGCGGGTGACTGGCGAGCGCCCCTCGAGGGACCCCAGGGCGGTAACGGACAACACGATCGCATCACCTTCGGTGGTGTCACCGCCGACCAGAATCGCGCCTGCGCTCGCCGCTTCTTCCTTCAATCCCGCTGCCGCTTCCATGATCCACGCCCCGGGAAGATCGCCCGGCGCGGCCAGGCCCACCAGCAGCGCAGTGGAGATTGCTCCCATCGCATTCACATCGGACAAACTCGCGGCGGCTGCGCGTCGCCCGATATCAATGGCATTGGACCAATCGCGACGAAAGTGCTTTCCCTCCACCAGCACATCGACGCACGCAACGACGCGACCATCCGAGCAGGCAACTACCGCGGCATCATCGCCCGGACCGACCTCGATCACCTCCGACGCCGGAGTGTCCGCCACCAGTCGATCGATGAGAGCGAACTCCCCGATGTCACTCAGTGTCCGATCGCCTCGCTCGGTTTGCCCGTCGGCCATAACCCCACCTTCGAAGTACCCTCAACGCGTGATCGCGTCAGCCTACGTCGTTAAACGCCGATGGACGCGGATCACAACACTCGCCGCATCCGGCGCACTCGCACTCGCGGTCCTAACCGCGTGCTCCACAGCGGTCCAAGTCCGCGCCCCCGACATCACCCCGGCGTGTGAACCTGTCCTGGCAAGTGCGCCCATCAACCTGCTCGGTGAACTGCAGCGAGAAACGTCGCCCAGCCAGGTGGCAGCCATCGCCTGGGGCGATCCCGCGATCGTCCTGGCGTGCGGTGTCGATCCCGCATCAACGATCAACGCGCAGGTGATCGTCGTGGACGGCATCGAATGGGTAGCCGAACCCGCGGGCGTTGACGGTGCCGATGGAACCGTGTTCACAACCTTCGACTCCGAACCCGTCCTCCAACTCCGAGTTCCCGCGAACTACCGCCCGGAGATCGACGCGGTCGCCGAACTCAGCGCTGCGCTGTCCTAACCCGCCGTGCCCTGGGCTGCACCATCGTCGAACGGCATCCCACCGGGCCCTGTGACATGATCCCCAGATGCCCAAGATCGATGCTCCCACCGTTGCCGAGCACCGAGATCAACGCCGAGCTGATCTGCTGGCCGCGGGACACGATCTAGTCCAGGCCGGCGGGCCCAGTGCTGTGACCATGACCGCCGTTGCCGCGCGTACCGGCCTATCTCGCACCGCGGTCTATGAATACTTCGCCTCCACACAGGATCTGCTCGCAGCCGTGCTCGGCGAACGGATGGCCGCGTGGACCGTGGAAGTAGAGCAGGCACTCGCCAACGTCGACGACCCCGAGGCCAAACTCACCATCTATGTTCAGGTGTCCTTAGGCCTCATCACCGACGGCAGCCACACCCTCCTTGCACTGCTCAGCGCCGAAACCCTTCCCGCTGACGTCCGGCGGCAGTTGACCGGCGTTCACGCAACGTTGGCGGCCCCATTGAGTTCAGCGGTCGCCCAGCTCGGCGTCGCCGACGTCGACCAGGCCACGCGGTACGTCCAGGGTGTAGTCGAAGCCGCAGCTCGACGCATCGAACCGGGTCAGGACGCACGTAGCGAGGTGTCGGCGGTGACGGCCTTCGCCATCGCGGGCGTCAAGGCCCTGGCAGCCAGCGGCTCCTAACGCAAACCGGCCGGGCGAGCGAGCGCCTCACGCACCAGCGAGTCGACCAACTCGGCATATGCCACCCCGCTGGCTTCCCACATCCGCGGGTACATCGAGATCGGCGTGAACCCCGGCATCGTGTTGACCTCGTTGACGACGATGTCGTCACCTCGCACGAAGAAGTCCACGCGCGCCAGACCCTCACAGCCAGCCTCGATGAAACACCGGCGGGCAATCTCGCGGACACCATCGGCCACATCGGCGGGTAGTTGGGCGGGAACGACGAGTTCTGCGCCGTCGGAGACGTACTTGGCGTTGAAGTCGTAGAAGTCAAAGCCGCCGCGCACCACGATCTCGGCTACTTCACTAGCCTCCAGCGTTCCATCGGCACGTTGGCGAACTCCGCATTCGATTTCGCGCGCTTCGATCACCCCGGCTTCTACGATGACCCGCGGATCGAAGCCCTGAGCCGAGCGAATCGCCTCGGCAAGAGCAGCTCGGTCGGAAGTCGTCACATCGAGCCGGGTGATGCCCATCGAAGAACCGGCGCGCGATGGCTTGACGAATACGACGGGCGCCAGATTCTCTGCCCGCTCGATGCTCGCCTCTAGGTCACTGCGGGCATCGATCGCGACCCAATCGGCGACGACTATGCCGGCCGCCCGAAGCAGTGCCTTCAAAGTGATCTTGTCCATGCACAGCGCCGACGCAAGAACACCCGAACCGACATAGGGCAATCCGGCCATCTCCAGCGCTCCCTGGATGGTTCCGTCCTCACCCCACGGTCCGTGCAACACCGGGAACACCACGTCCACCGGCTGGAACTGTCCGTCGATCAGCAGGCCTCGTCCCTGCTCATCGCTAGGAATGACCACGGCCCCGGCACCGCGATCCACGACAGGAAGGTCCTCGGTGCGAAGATCGCTCGGCCGCCCGTCATAAAGCACCATGTGCGCTTTGGGAGTGATGGCGACGGGGACCACTTCGTACCCACCGGATTCGAGTGCCTCCCACACGGCGGCAGCACTGATGCAGGAGATCGAGTGTTCGCTGCTGCGCCCCCCGAAGATCACCGCTACTCGCTGCAAGGACATGGGCGCACGCTATCGGGCGCACCACTACGGTCTAGGCATGACGCAACACCGGGCGGAGTCCCACCTGGATTTGTCCACGCTCGCCGTGACCGCCGGAAGACCACCCCGTGAATCCGACGCACCGCTGAACACCCCCATCGTTCCTGCATCGTCGTTCATCGCCGGTGGCCCGACCGAGTACGCACGCGAAGGCGGCCCGACGGTCTTCGCATTCGAAGAGCTCATCGCCGCTCTCGAATCGGTGAACCTCGCAACCCCCGCGCAGGCCATCGGCTTCTCCTCCGGGATGGCAGCAGCCGATGCGGTCTTGGATCTCGTGCCCATCGGCGGACGGGTCATCGCTCCCACAACGACCTACACCGGTGTAGCCGTCAGGCTTCGCGAACTTGCCACCCGCGGAGCCATCGATCTCCATCTCATCGACGTCACCGACACGGCAGGCATCCTCAATGCGATCTCCGATGGCGCGCACACCCTCTGGCTCGAGTCCCCTACTAATCCACTCCTTGAAGTAGCCGACCTCGCCACGTGTCTGCCTGCCGCGCAGGCCGCCGGTGTGCGGACAGTGGTCGACAACACGTTCGCTACCCCGATCCTGCAGCGGCCACTCGAACTCGGTGCCGATGTAGTCATGCACAGCGCGACCAAGAGCCTTTCCGGCCACTCTGACCTGCTCATGGGTGCGCTCGTGACGTCCGATCCCGATCTCGCCGAACAACTGCGCACCAGGCGGATCCTCCTCGGCGCCGCACCGAGTGCCTTCGACTCCTACCTGGCTATCCGCGGAATGCGGACGTTGGCTCTGCGCATCGATCGCGCTCAGTCGACCGCGACCTACCTCGCTGACAAACTCCGCAGCAAAGCCAAGGTGAGCACTGTGCGCCATTTCGGAACCATGGTGTCCATCGAATTCGAAGGAAACGTCGAGCGCGCTGATCGGGTATGTGCGACCACCGAGGTCTGGGCGCACGCGACCAGTCTGGGCGGAGTGGAGTCCTTGCTCGAACGGCGTCGACGTTGGCCGTTGGAAGCCACGCACGTGCCCGATGACCTTGTCCGACTTTCCGTGGGAATCGAAGATCCGGCCGACCTGTGGGCGGACCTGCACGCGGCCATCGAGGCGAGCTAGTTCCCCAGCTCTGACTCCGCCTTGGTGTCCCGGGACATAAACGCCGCAGCCATAACCGTCGGTGAGTGGTCGTGATGCAAGACGTTGACGACCTGCTCGGTGATCGGCATATCTACCCCGTGCTCGCGCGCGAGTTCGAGGATAGGCGTGCAACTTTTGTACGCCTCGCAGGTTTGCCGGGTGATGTCGATGGTCTCCTGGACTGTCAGACCCGACCCGATGTTCTCGCCGAATGTTCGATTCCTCGATAACGGTGATTGGCACGTAGCAACAAGGTCCCCGACGCCGGCGAGTCCTTGGAAGGTGAGCGGATTCGCACCCAGGGCCACGCCGAGCCGAGCCATCTCCGCAAGACCGCGCGTAATGAGCGACGCCTGCGAGTTCTCACCGAGCCCCATTCCGACGGCCATCCCATTGGCTACCGCGATGACGTTCTTGACCGACCCACCGATCTCGGTGCCGATGACGTCGACGGACCAGTAAGGGCGGAAGTAGTTGGTCGTGCACACGTGCTGCACCTCGCGCGCGGTATCGGAGTCAGTGCACGCCACGGTGGAAGCGGTGGGCTGACGCTGCACGATCTCGCGGGCGAGGTTCGGCCCAGAAACTACCGCGATCTGCGCACTCGGGGTCCCGAGAGTTTCCGCGATCACCTGACTCATCCGCTGCGTGGTGCCGATCTCGATCCCCTTGATCAGCGAGATGATCACCGCGGATTCGGGAATGTAGGGCTTCCACTGCTGGAGATTCGCGCGAACCACTTGGGACGGGATGGCCAAAACCACGTAGTCGGCCCCGGCGAGGGCATCCTCGGCCGTCAACGTGGCGTGCACGTTCTCCGGCAGCTCCACTCCCGGGTGGTAGGTGCGATTTTGGTGGATGGAGGTGATCTGCTCGACGGTCTTGGGGTCGCGGGCCCAGATCGTCACGTCGCAACCCGCGTGTGCGAGAACCATCGCGAAGGCAGTCCCCCACGAGCCGGAGCCCATCATCGCTACTCGGGTCACTGCCCCTCCTCGTCCGCATTTTCCTGCGCTTCGAGCGCCCGTTGAGCTTCCTTACGAGCTCTCACCGGTGAATACCTCTCCGCTGGTGCCTGTTCACCTCGGATGTCCTCGAGGAGTTCGGTGATCGCGTTCATGATTCGATCCGTCGCGATCTCCAAGGTCTCATGATCAAGCGGCCGCCCAGCGAGATCGGACAGGTCTACCGGATCGCCAGCTCGCACGTGCATGGTCTTTCGCGGGATGAGACGGAACTCCTTCTTATACGGGCGGATCACATCACAGGCTCCCCACTGCGCGACGGGGATCAGCGGCCGTCCGGTCGCCAACGCAATGCGAGCTGCCCCCGTCTTGCCGACCATCGGCCACAGATCGGGATCCTTGGAGATGGTGCCCTCGGGATAGACGACGACGCACTCCCCGGCCTCGACCGCCGTCACCGCATCGCGAACCGCGGCGATCGCCTCGCGGGTCTCCCGATACACCGGGATCTGACCGGCGCTTCGGATGATGGACCCCACGATCGGAACCCGGAAGACCGACTCCTTGGCCAGGAATCGAGGCGGGCGGTCGTTCTCCCACAGAGCGTGCGAGATGACCAGAGGGTCGAACCAGGAGATGTGGTTACCGGCAACGATGATTCCGCCGTCGTCGGTATTCAGATGCTCCATGCCGCGCCAGTCGCGCTTGGTGAACCACGTCATAAGGGGCCACAGCAAGAACACCGCGATCCGATAGCCCGGTCCAAGCCTCCATGACCGGCGCACTCGGGGCATTCGTCCACGTAACACCCGTGCAGGCTAGTCGGTCCGTAGCGTTGAATGGGTCAGTGCGGACCCCTCGAACATCTTCGCCAACCTGGACAGCGATCGTTCCCGTGCGATCCCTGACGCAAGGCAAGTCCCGCCTCACCGGAAAACCGCAGGGGTCGGCCGACCTCATCGAGGCGTTTGCGATTGACGTCCTGCGCGCCTGCAGCGGATGCCAACAGATCGAACGGACCGTGGTCGTATCGCCCGATCCCGCAGTCCACGAATTGGCGCACCGGCAGGGGTGCGACGTCTTCATCGAACCGAAAGCAAGCGGAATCAATGAGGCTATTGCCGCTGCACGGGACGCCTACGCATCGACATCACCTGTGATCGCCATTTTGGGTGACGCTCCGTGTCTGTCACCCGAAGTCCTCACTGCGGTCCTCGCACAGGCCGCGGACCACGACGTCTCCTTCGTCGCCGATGCCGCGGGAACCGGCTCCACGATGTGGTGCTCCCAAATCACCGACGCCGCACCACACTTCGGATCACATTCACGCGCCCACCATCGGGCAAGCGGAGCGGTTGAACTGGGTCCATCCCCGGATGCTCGGTCGCCGCACCTGCCGCCAGACGTTCTCACCTGGGCTCGCGCTCGGCGCGATGTCGATACCGAAGTCGATTTGTGGGACGCACTCCGGCTGGGAGCCGGCACGGCGACCACATCCGCGGCCACAACCGTGGTCGCGTCCCCGCCCCGAGACAGCGATGAGGGCCACCCCTAGGGGCGGCCCTCATCGAAGTGGGGGAAGAGTTACCGCTTCTTGGCGGTCTTCTTGGCCGCAGCCTTCTTAGCCGGTGCCTTCTTCGCGGCCTTCTTGGCAGCGGTCTTCTTGGCCGGAGCCTTCTTCGCGGCCTTCTTGGCAGTGCTTGCCTTAGAAGCCGGCTTGCTCGCGGACGGATCCACGATCTTCTTGGCTCCGGACACCACGCCCTTGAACTCCGCACCCGGGCGGAACTTGGGGAGCTTGGTGGCCTTGATCTTCACGGCCTCGCCGGTACGCGGGTTGCGGCCCATGCGCGCCTTGCGAGCGCTGGACTCGAAGACACCGAAACCGCTGACGGCAACCTTGTTGCCCTTGGCGACAGCCTTCTTGGTCTCATGCAGGAAGGCGTCGACGATGTCGGTGACGTCCTTCTTGCTGTGGCCGAGACGGTTCGACACGTTGTCGATCAGATCTGCTTTGTTCACGAGTTATACCCCTCCGGAGGGCGTTAGGAAATCGACCGTTTGGCCGACACCGCAAAACCTATGCGAGGTCAACGGCTTCAGCGCGTCGGCGCGCCGGAAAATTGCTTTGTAATAAAAGGGATTTCCGTCACATCGGTCTACTGCGTGACGGGCTTGAATTCCGGTCGTTCGGCTTCGAATTCCGAGATGGCGTCCGCATGCTGGAGGGTTATCCCGATATCGTCCAAACCCTCCATCAAACGCCACCGAACGTAGTCGTCGACCTCGAAATCGGCCGTCAATTCCCCGGCGGATACGGTGCGAGAATCCAGGTCGACGGTCACCTCGAGCGATGGATCCGCCTCGATCAGGGCCCACAGTTCATCGATCACCGACTGATCGACCTGGGCGGTCAGCAGTCCGCCCTTACCGGAATTCCCACGGAAGATATCGGCGAAGCGGGACGAGAGAACCACGGCGAAGCCGTAGTTCTGCAGGGCCCACACGGCGTGCTCTCGCGATGAGCCAGTCCCGAAGTCCGGTCCAGCAACGAGCACGCTCACACCCTGATACTCGGGCTGGTTGAGCACGAAATCGGGATCCTTGCGCCACGCAGAGAACAGGCCGTCTTCGAAGCCGTCTCGCGTAATTCGCTTCAGGTACTCCGCGGGGATGATCTGGTCGGTGTCGACGTTGCTGCGCCGCAACGGTGCGGCGGTTCCGGTGTGCCGGATGAACGGTTCCATGGGGATGCTCCTACGTCGGGTCGGTTACGCGAGGTCTGCGGGAGAGGCGAGATGGCCGGTCACGGCGGTCGCTGCCGCGACCCCCGGCGAGACCAGATGGGTGCGACCCCCCGGGCCCTGGCGACCCTCGAAGTTGCGATTGGAAGTCGAGGCGCTGCGCTCGCCGGGAGCGAGTTTGTCGGGGTTCATGCCCAAGCACATCGAGCAACCGGCGCCTCGCCATTCGCCGCCGGCCTCGAGGAACACCTGGTCCAAGCCCTCGGACTCTGCTTGCAGCCGAACACGCGCCGATCCGGGCACCACCATCAGCCGCATGCCGTCCTTGACCTTCTTGCCCCGCAGGACGTCGGCCGCGACCCGCAGATCCTCGATCCGGCCGTTGGTGCACGACCCGATGAAGACGGTGTCGATGGCCACGTCGCGCAATGGCATCCCCGGCGTGAGGTCCATGTATTCGAGCGCGCGTTCGATGGCCACGCGGTCGACGTCGTCGGTTGCGTCGTCGGGCGAAGGAATGTTGGCCGACAGCGGCAGTCCCTGACCGGGGTTGGTTCCCCACGTGACGAAGGGAGATAACGACGCGGCGTCGATATCGACGACGGCATCGAAAACGGCGTCGTCGTCGGTGAACAGCGTCTTCCAGTAAGCGACGGCCGCGTCCCACTCGGCGCCCTGCGGCGCACGTTCGCGGCCCTCGACGTAGTCGAAGGTGGTCTGGTCGGGGGCGATCATTCCGGCCCGGGCTCCGGCCTCGATGGACATGTTGCAGATGGTCATCCGGCCTTCCATGGATAGACCACGGATCGCCGACCCGCGGTACTCCAGGACGTAGCCCTGTCCGCCGCCGGTTCCGATCTTGGCGATCACCGCCAAGATGATGTCTTTCGCCGACACGCCCTCGGGCAGTTCCCCATCGACATTGATCGCCATCGTCTTGAACGGCTTCAGCGGCAGCGTCTGGGTGGCCAGCACATGCTCCACCTCGCTGGTGCCGATACCGAAAGCCAGCGCGCCGAAGGCACCGTGGGTACTGGTGTGCGAGTCGCCGCACACGATCGTCATACCCGGCTGGGTCAAACCCAACTGCGGTCCTACAACGTGCACGATGCCCTGCTCGACGTTGCCCAGGGAGTACAGGGGAACACCGAATTCAGCGCAGTTCTTGCGTAACGCGTCGACCTGGGCACGTGATACCGGGTCGGCAATCGGCTTGTCCACGTCGACGGTGGGAATGTTGTGGTCTTCGGTTGCCAGGGTGAGGTCGGGCCTGCGAACCGGACGACCGGCGGCGCGGAGGCCGTCGAAGGCCTGCGGGCTGGTCACCTCATGAACCAGGTGCAGGTCGATGTACAACAGGTCCGGCTCGCCTTCGGCCGAACGCACGATGTGGTCCTGCCAGACTTTCTCGGCCAGGGTGCGTCCCACGAAATCCTCCAACATTGATCAGCGACGAATCTGGATTCTACGCAAGAAAGCGAAAGGGCCCTCCCTAGTGGGAGGGCCCTCGTAGCCCCGACGGGATTCGAA
>CAZVWA010000018.1:0-18446 GCA_964631085.1 uncultured Rubrivirga sp. | reverse complement strand
ACGTTGGATGGTTTGGTGGCCGAGGACGAGCCGGCGTCGTAGGGGCCGGTCATGACCCGACGTCGCCTCGACGCGGAGTTGGTCCGTCGCGGCCTGGCTCCCTCCAGGGAACAAGGCCGACTGGCTATCGACGAAGGTCGAGTCAGCGTCGCGGGTGTCACAGCGACCAAGGCGGCGACTCAAGTCGATGACGCCGTCGCAATCGAACTGCGTGTCGAACCCGCATCGGACTACGTATCGCGTGGCGCTTTCAAGTTGCTGGGCGCGCTGGATGCATTCGGGCTTTCGGTCGAGGGCGCGCGGGCACTCGACGCAGGGGCCTCGACCGGTGGCTTCACCCAGGTTCTGCTCGATCGAGGCGCCGTCCATGTGATTGCTGTGGATGTCGGCTACGGACAACTTGCCTGGCGACTGCGTTCGGACCCTCGAGTCAGCGTCCTCGAGCGGACCAATGTGCGCCACCTTGATAGCGGCGAACACGAACTGCCCTACGCGCCGGACTTTGTCGTTGCAGACCTTTCCTTCATTTCGTTGACGATTGTGATGCCGTCGCTGATGGCTGTTGCCGCTGAGCAAACGGATTTCGTCGTGATGGTCAAGCCACAGTTCGAGGTTGGCAAGGAACGGGTCGGGTCGGGTGTGGTCACTGATCCCGAGCTTCGGATAGACGCGGTAACCAAGGTCGCGAAGGGCTCGCGAAGTTTGGGCCTGTCCATTCGCGGTGTCGCGGCCAGCCCCCTGCCCGGCCCCAAGGGCAACGTGGAGTACTTCCTGTGGATGACCAAGGATGGAGATGACGCGGAGGCGGGGAACGGGAATGATGTCGGAATGGACGAAGATGCCCTGAGCGCGGCCATCGTCCGAGCCGTAGAGGAAGGACCGCGATGACCTCGACTGACCCGGTTCGGGTGTTCGTGGTGGTGAACACCGCGAGTCCCGACGCGCGCTCGATCGCGCGAACGGTCATCGGCGCTCTCGTTTCCTCCGGCGCTCGAGTGGGTGGGGTGGAGCACGACATCACCTCGCTGGAGTTGGAGTCCTCGGACGGAATCGATCTGCTGCCTGGCAGCACGGAGGATGCGGGAACTGCGAGAGCAGACGTCGTCGTTGTCTTCGGTGGTGACGGCACCATCTTGCGTGCAGCGGAGTTGGCGGAGCCGGGAACCCCGCTCCTGGGAGTCAACCTCGGTCACGTGGGCTTCCTCGCCGAAGCCGAGCCCGAGGATGTGAGCTTTGTTGTCGAATCCCTGATCGACAAACGCTGGCAAGTTGAGGAAAGAACTCGACTCAACGTTTCGATCGTGCGTGATGGTCAGGGCGTGTCGGGGACCTGGGCACTCAACGAAATCAGTTTGGAAAAGGCCGCACGCGAGCGGATGATCAACGTGCTGGTGGAAGTCGATGGTCGGCCTCTGTCACGGTGGGGCTGCGACGGGGTGGTCTGTGCGACTCCCACCGGATCTACCGCGTATGCCTTCTCGGCCGGTGGGCCTGTTGTGTGGCCGGAGGTAGCCGCGCTGTTGGTCGTCCCACTGAGCGCGCACGCGCTGTTCGCGCGCCCGTTGGTGGTTTCGCCGAGTAGTTCCATCGCGCTTGACGTCGCCCCCGGATCTTCCGCGGTTCTGTGGGCCGACGGCCGCCGGACCATCGATATCCAACCTGGGGATCGGCTCGTGATCTCGGCCGATCCCGTTCCGGTTCGATTCGCACGGCTGGCGCCGGCACCCTTCACCGATCGGCTCGTCGCGAAGTTCGATCTGCCGGTGGAAGGCTGGCGCGGACGGCAGCGTCCGTGATCGCGCTCGCTAGCACGTTCACCGCGGCACACGTGTACCCGGGCAGATGGCCATGATCGAGGAGTTACGCATCCGCGGCATCGGGGTGATCGCCGATGCGCAATTGGACTTTGCGCCCGGATTCACCGTGATCACCGGGGAGACCGGCGCAGGTAAGACGATGATCTTGTCGGGTATCGAACTCCTTCGGGGTTCTCGAGCCGAGTCCGGCCAGTTGCGCGACGCCGACGGCCAGGCCGAGGTTGACGCCGTCGTTTCACTAGGGCCCGGAATTCGACAGGCCGTTGCCCTGCGCTTGGACGAACTCGGAGTGAGCCTGGATGACGATGCCCTGATCGCGCGCAGAACCGTCTCGGGCAAGGGCCGCTCTCGGGCCCACCTCGGCGATCGTCCCGTCCCGGTATCGGCCTTGAGTGAGGTGTGGGCATCGCTTGTTTCGGTGCACGGTCAAGCCGACCAGGCTCGTCTTCGAGAGAGTGCTCCGCAACGGGAACTGCTCGATCGATTCGGGGGAGATCCCTTACGTGAAGCCGCCGAGGAATACCGGAGCGTATGGGACGAGTGGCGCGAGATTGAGCGGGAACTCCAGGAGCTGCGAGCGACCTTGGCCGATCGTGAGAGAACGGCAACTCTTTTGCGGTTGGGGATCGCTGAGATCGACGAGATCTCTCCGGAAAGCGGTGAGGACACCGCTTTGGATGCCGAGGCATCCGTGCTCGAGCATGCCGGTGGTCTGCGCGACGCCGCGATGGAGACCCGAAGTTTGCTCAGTGGATCGGGAGATGACATCGATGCATCGGCTGTCTTGAGCATGCTCACTCGGGCAGGGGAGCACCTGTCGTCCATGGCCGGCGTCGACGAACGGCTCAACGAGCTCGCTACCCGCGTTCAACAGGCGGCGACCGAGCTCGCAGACATCGACGCCGAGATCGGCGAGTACCTGCGCATGGTCGATGCCGATCCGGTGCGTCAAGCGTGGGTAGAAGAGCGTCGGTCAAAATTGAGCGCTCTGCGTAAGTCCTACGGCGCCACGATCGATGATGTCCTCGCGTGGCGGGCCGATGCCCTCGAGCAGGTTCAGGCCGCCGACGGTGGAGCGGACCGGGTGGAGGAGTTGGCGTTACGGGAATCAGAACTGGCCGAACGGGCCCGCACGTATGCCGCTCGACTGTCCGAACACAGGAAGCGCGCAGCACAGGAACTGTCACAGAAAGTGGCGGCCGAACTCGAACACTTGGCTATGCCCGATGCTCGAATCACCGCTGAGGTCGCGAGCGACGTCGAGGATCTGCAACGACACGGCGCAGACGTCGTCCAGATACTGCTGGCGCCGCACCCGGGTGCTGTGCCCCGACCAATCGGCAAGGGTGCCTCCGGTGGCGAGCTCTCGAGGTTGGCCCTGGCCTTCGAAGTCGCATTGGCCGGCGAGACGCCGTCGCCGACGATGATCTTCGACGAGGTCGATGCCGGCGTGGGCGGATCGGTAGCGGTCGAGGTTGGCCGGCGACTAGCCCGGTTGGCCCGTGATGCGCAAGTGGTGGTTGTGACCCACCTACCCCAGGTCGCAGCGTTCGCTGACCATCACCTGGTCGTTGCGAAGGGCTCGGATGGGTCGGTGACATCGGCCACCGTGCGTCCGGTGACCGGCGAGGCGCGGGTGAGTGAACTTGTTCGGATGTTGAGTGGGTTGGAGGGCTCGTCGACCGGTGCGGCCCATGCCGAGGAGCTGCTGGAAGTGGCGCGACACGAACGCGACAGTGGCGCGCCGCGACGTGCAGTGACACCTGCCGGTCGGGCGCAGTAGTCTGGTCTTCCGTGGATATCCCGCGTAGCGCCCCATCGGAAACCAAGCATCTCTTCGTCACCGGTGGTGTGGCGTCTTCTCTCGGTAAGGGCCTGACGGCGTCGAGTCTGGGCAACCTGTTGAAGGCACGCGGACTCCGCGTGACCATGCAGAAGCTGGACCCGTATCTCAACGTCGACCCCGGAACCATGAATCCCTTCCAGCACGGGGAAGTGTTCGTCACCGACGACGGCGCGGAGACCGACCTCGACATCGGTCATTACGAACGATTCCTCGATACCGATCTCCACGGTTCAGCCAATGTGACCACCGGTCAGGTGTACTCGACGGTTATCGCCAAAGAGCGCCGCGGTGAGTACCTCGGCGACACCGTGCAGGTGATTCCGCACATCACGAACGAGATCAAATCGCGAATTCGACGCATGGCGGGTCCGGATGTGGACGTCGTCATCACCGAAGTCGGCGGAACCGTGGGCGACATCGAATCGCTGCCGTTCCTGGAAGCCGTTCGGCAAATACGTCACGAAGTCGGTCGCGACAATGTCTTCTTCCTACATGTCTCGCTCCTGCCGTACATCGGTCCTTCCGGGGAGCTCAAGACCAAGCCGACGCAGCATTCCGTCGCATCGCTTCGCAATATCGGCATCCAGCCCGATGCGATCGTCCTGCGCGCCGATCGCAACGTTCCGACCAGTATCAAACGCAAGATTTCGATGATGTGTGACGTGGATGCCGAGGCCGTCGTGGCAGCCGTTGATGCTCCGAGCATTTACGACATTCCCAAGGTCCTGCACGGAGAGGGTCTTGATGCGTACGTCGTTCGTCGCTTGGGCCTGCCGTTCCGCGATGTCGATTGGACAGATTGGGACGACCTCCTTCGTCGCGTTCACCGGCCATCGAGCGAGGTCACCATTGGGTTGGTCGGTAAGTACATCGATCTTCCTGACGCCTACCTGTCGGTGACAGAAGCGATTCGCGCAGGAGGTTTTCATAACGACTGCAAGGTGCATCTGCGCTGGGTATCGAGTGACGAGTGCGCGACCCCTGAAGGTGCTGCCCGCAACCTTGCCGACCTGGACGGGATCTGCGTCCCCGGAGGCTTTGGTGTCCGAGGAATCGAAGGCAAGCTGGGGGCGTTGACCTATGCCCGGGAGAACGGCTTGCCGACCCTGGGGCTATGCCTGGGATTGCAGTGCATGGTGATCGAATACGCCCGTAGTGTCGCCGGACTCGAGAACGCGAACTCCCTGGAGTTCGACGAATCCACACCGCATCCGGTCGTGTCCACGATGGCTGACCAGCGTGACGTCGTCTCCGGCGAGCGGGATATGGGCGGCACCATGCGTTTGGGTTTGTACCCGGCCAAGCTGCTCGCGGGCAGTCAGGCCGAACGCGCCTACGGACAGCCGTACGTCGACGAACGCCACCGGCACCGCTACGAAGTTGCCAACGCCTACCGGCCGCAGTTAGAGGACGCCGGTCTGGTCTTTTCGGGAACCTCGCCGGATGGTCGGCTTGTCGAATACGTCGAATTGCCCGCTGAGCGCCACCCCTTCTACGTTGCGACCCAAGCCCATCCCGAATTCCGGTCCAGGCCCACGCGTGCTCATCCACTCTTCGCTGCACTTATCGACGCTGCCCGGAAGCGACACGATGAGAAGGCCGCGACGTCGAGTGCGCAGAGCACGTCACCTGTGTCGTAGCCGGATATGCCACCCGAAGGTCTGCCGCGGCCGGATGAGCGTTGGGATGGCCCGGTTGCGGATACCCCAGATGATTCACGGCCGATCCTTGACAGGACGTCGGAGTTCGACGGACGTGTGTGGTCTGTGGTGCGAGATCGTGTCCAGTTCGGCGACCATGAGGCCGTTCGGGATGTGCTGATTCATCCGGGCGCGGTCGCGGTGATCGCGGTCGACGACGACGATCGCGTCTTGTTGATTCGCCAGTATCGGCATCCGGTAGCGATGTACCTGTTCGAGCCTCCGGCAGGCCTGCTCGATGTGGACGAAGAGCCCGCGCAGGTCACAGCGGTACGCGAACTTGCGGAGGAGGCCGGCGTCGAAGCGGCGCGTTGGAACGTCCTGGTGGACCTGTTCAACTCACCCGGGGGGTCTAGCGAGGCGATCCGCGTTTACCTTGCACAAGATCTTCGGGCGCTGCCCCACGGTCGCCCGCATACCGGGGAAGCCGAAGAGGTGCATCTTCCGCAGGCCTGGGTCCCGCTGGATGAGGCCGTGGAATTGGTTCTCAGTGGCCGGATCGGTAGTCCGTCTGGAGTAGCCGGGATCTTGGCCCTTGATGCAGTCCGCCGACGCGGGGAGGCGCTCCTTCGGCCCATGCAGGCTCCCTGGGATCCGCGTGCCTGGCTGGAAGCCCATTCGCGTGTGCGATCGGTCTAGTCTTGGCAGAAGTCGCACCTAGCGACAGTCACGTGACGAGACCTCGGGAGGCGACGTGCGCATCGGTATTCCGACGGAAGTCAAGAACAACGAGTTCCGCGTAGCGATCACCCCGGCGGGCGTCATGGAACTTACCCGGCACGGCCACGACGTCGTTGTCCAAACCGGGGCCGGTGAGGGGTCTTCCATCTCAGACCAGGAGTACATAGCGGCAGGAGCCCGCATGCTCCCAGCGGCGGACGACGTCTGGGAATACGCCGAGATGATCTTGAAGGTCAAGGAGCCGATCGCCGAGGAATATCCCCGGATCCGGGAGGGGCAGGTCGTCTTCACCTACCTGCACCTTGCCGCGTCGCGCGAGTGCACCGACGCGCTACTGAATGCCGGAGCGACGGCCATCGCCTACGAGACGGTCGAGCTACCCGACGGGAGCCTGCCGCTCCTTGCTCCGATGAGCGAAGTGGCCGGGCGCCTGGCTCCGCAGGTTGGCTCGCATTCGCTCATGCGCGCCCACGGTGGTCGTGGTGTCCTCATGGGAGGGGTCTCCGGTGTGTACGCCGCGAAGGTCGTAGTGATCGGTGCCGGGGTCTCGGGGATGAACGCGGCGGCCATTGCGTTGGGAATGCAGGCCGAAGTTCTGCTGCTCGATAAGAACATCGCACGACTTCGCCAGATGGATGCCATCTACCAGGGGCACATGCAGACGGTCGCGTCGAATGCATTCGAAATCGAGCGCGCCGTCCTGGATGCAGACATGGTCATCGGTGCCGTTTTGGTTCCAGGCGCTAAGGCGCCGACCCTCATCTCCAATGAACTTGTGTCGCGGATGAAGCCCGGTTCAGTGCTCGTGGACATCGCGATCGATCAAGGTGGATGCTTTGAGGACTCCCGGCCGACCACGCACGACGACCCCACCTATCGAGTGCACGATTCGGTTTTCTACTGCGTCGCCAATATGCCTGGTGCCGTTCCGCACACGTCCACGTACGCGTTGACGAATGTGACGCTTCCCTATGCAGTGGCACTCGCGGACAAAGGATGGCGCCAAGCGTTGCGCGATGACGAGGCGTTGGCCTGGGGATTGAACACCCATGCGGGCTCGGTCACCTACGAGGCGGTCGCGCAAGCATTCGACCTGCCGTACGTTTCTTTGACTGAGGTACTCGCCTAGGTCTGGGGCTCACACATGTCCGACATCAGTATCGATGATGCGATCGCCGGATACATCGACCACGTCAGCGTCGAACGCGGTCTGGCCACCAATACCGTCGCCGCCTATCGCCGAGACCTAGCTCGCTACGCACGATGGTGTGGGGCCCGTGAGATCGAGCGTCTCGCTGATGTGCGTCCCGGAGATGTTGAGGAGTTCTCTGCGTCCTTGCGCAATCCGCAAGGCGCGGGAGTTGCCGGGGAGTCAACGTTGAGTGCCTCGAGCGCGGCGCGGGTAGTCGTCGCCGTGCGGTCCTTCCATCGTTTCGCGGTCCTCGAGAGTTGGACGGAAGCGGATCCGGCGACAGATGTGGCACCTCCGTCCATCCCACGGCGGCTACCCAAGGCCCTGCCCTACGCGAGCGTGGCGGCCATGATCGAGGCGTCGGGGGACCCGGCCACGACCGTGGGCTCTCGTGATCGTGCGCTCCTGGAGCTCCTGTACGGGACGGGCACGCGGATCTCCGAAGTAGTAGGCCTGGATGTGGACGACCTGGACCTCGATTCCAGCACCCTGCTGGTCACGGGAAAGGGCAACAAGCAGAGGCGATTGCCGTTCGGGGAGGCGGCGCATCGAGCCCTGACCGACTACGTCACCCGTGGTCGGCCGGCCCTCGCGGCTGCGGCATCGGGCTCCAGGCGTGCCGGTGCGGCGCTCCTGCTCGGGGTCCGGGGAGCTCGGATGTCCCGGCAGGCGGCCTGGGAGGTCGTCAAGCGCAGTGCCGTCGCGGCCGACGTGGGCGATCAGGTGGGCCCCCATACGCTGCGACACTCCTACGCCACCCATCTGATGGAGGGCGGGGCGGACGTCCGCGTGGTGCAGGAGCTGCTCGGGCATGCCTCGGTCACCACCACCCAGATCTATACCCTCGTCACGGCCGACGCGCTGCGCGAGGTGTACGCCGCCAGCCACCCTCGTGCGCAGTAGGCTCGCCGCGAGATGGAGGGACTTCGATGACTGACGAGCAAGAACCCTCGGCCGTCGTGGGCTCGGCGGCGGAGCCGCCGGCACCTGATCCGATCACCAGCCACGGTCCGGCCCGCATCATCTCGATGGTCAATCAAAAAGGTGGTGTCGGTAAAACCACATCCACCGTGAGTCTGGGTGCCGCGCTTGCGGGGTACGGCCGTCGGGTGCTCCTCGTGGACTTCGATCCCCAGGGCGCACTTTCCGTCGCCCTGGGATACAACCCCAACGAGATGGACCTCACCGTCTACAACCTGCTGACGGACCCTAACTGCCACATTGGTGACGTCATGCTTCAGACCGATGTCGCTGGCATGGAACTCATCCCGAGCAATATCGACCTCTCGGCCGCAGAGATTCAACTGGTCTCCGAGGTGGGTCGTGAATACGCCCTGCAGCGTGCGCTCGAGCCTGTGATCGCCGACTACGACATCGTCCTTATCGACTGCCAGCCGTCACTGGGCCTACTGACCATCAATGCGCTGACCGCCAGCACCGATGTGATCATCCCGATGGAGACCGAGTACTTCGCGCTTCGAGGAGTTGCCCTGCTGACGGATACCATCAACAAGGTCATGGGGCGCCTCAACCCGGATCTGCGCATTCTCGGCGTGCTGGCAACCATGTACGACCCCCGCACCCTGCACAGCCGCGAGGTGCTCGAGACGGTCACCAAGGCCTTCGGTGATCAAGTGTTCACCACGGTCATCAACCGAACGGTTAAGTTCCCCGACGCCGCCGTAGCGGGTGAACCGATCACGACCTTCGCGGCGAGCAGTTCCGGTGCTGAGGCCTACAGAAGACTCGCGAGGGAAGTTCTCGCACGGTGACGATCGCCACGGATACCCCCGGGGAGTCAGTCGAGGTCGAACAGACTCACGCTGACACTGTCGAAGCCGGGGAAGGCTTCTCCGTCAAGGTAGGAGACTTCGAGGGCCCGTTCGACCTGTTGCTGTCTTTGATCTCCAAGCACAAACTCGAGGTGACCGAACTCGCCCTCCACGAAGTCACGGATGAGTTCATCGCCTACATCAAGGGCAAGGGTTCGCAGTGGGACCTCGATGAGGCTTCGAGCTTCCTCGTGGTCGCGGCCACGTTGCTTGACCTCAAGGCCGCGCGCCTGTTGCCCAGTGGTGAAGTCGAGGACGAAGAAGACCTAGCCCTGCTCGAGGCCCGCGATCTGCTCTTCGCTCGCCTACTCCAGTATCGCGCCTACAAGGAAGTGGCGAGTTTGCTCGCCGAGCAGATGGAAAGTGCCAGCAAGCGGCTGCCTCGCACGGTGTCCCTCGAGCCGCAGTTCGCCGCGCTGCTGCCCGAAGTCCTTATCGGCCTCGGTCCGGATCAATTCGCCGCGATGGCGGCCATGGCGCTTGCGCCCAAGGAAGACGAACAGGTGGGAACGGGACATCTGCATGTTCCGAAGGTGAGCGTCCGCGAACAAGCTGCCGTGATCGTCCAGAGACTTCGACGAACACGCACGTCCACGTTCCGCGCGCTGGTTTCCGATGCTGATTCCCTGCTCGTGGTTGTTGGACGCTTCCTGGCGCTTTTGGAGTTGTACCGCGAGCACGTGGTGCTTTTCGACCAGGTGGCACCGCTAGGTGATCTCACCATCAGGTGGGTGGGATCAGAGGACGGTGAGGTCGACGTCACCGACGAGTTCGACGTCGAGCGGGAGGTAGATGTCGAGGACAGCGCCGAGGGTGACGTCGAGAGCACAGACTCAGAATCAGAACCAGCACGAGAATCAGAAGTGGAAGGGCGCGAGCTGTGAGTAATGACACTGAGGCGACCGAAGGCCAGCCTGAGCCGGGCCTGGGCGTTGGAGAAGACGCCGATTCCCTAGGTGCGCCGTCCTTGCGGGCAGCCGTGGAGGCACTCTTGCTGCTCGCGGATGAACCGATGTCCATCATGACCTTGGCGGAGGCAACTCGAACGCCCGTAGACGAGGTTGACGCGACGGTTCACGCGCTGGCCGCCGAGTACACCGAACAGGGACGAGGCTTCGACCTGCGCGAGGTTGCCGGTGGTTGGCGGTTCTACACCCGAGCCGATTGCAGCCCCCTCATCGAGCGCTGGGTTCTCGATGGCCAGCAGGCTCGCCTAACCCAGGCGAGTCTGGAGACCCTCGCGGTCATCGCCTACCAACAACCGGTCTCGCGCGGCAAGGTCAGCGCGGTGCGTGGAGTCAATGTCGACGGCGTCATCAAGACGCTGCTGACGCGGGGACTGATCGAAGAAGCGGGACACGATGGTGAGTCCGGGTCGATTCTCTACCGCACCACCTCCTACTTCCTCGAGCGTCTCGGGGTCTCCACACTGGAGGAACTGCCCCCGCTGGCCGAGCACATCCCTGATCTCGGTGACCTCGAAGAGGTCTTGGACTCCGTCGGTGGCTGATCCCGAGGAGGGAATTCGTCTGCAGAAGGTGTTGGCCCAGGCTGGCATCGCGAGCAGGCGGGCAGCGGAAGCGCTGATCGTCGAAGGCCGGGTGACCGTGGACGATGTCGTCGTCACCGAACTTGGCACGCGTGTTGATCCGAACTCTGCCGTTATCCACGTTGACGGGCAGCGGGTACCGACAGCCGAGGGAATCAGCGTCGTGGCGATGAATAAGCCGCGGGGGGTTGTGACCGCGATGTCCGATGATCGCGGGAGGCAATGCGTGGGGGACCTCATGACTGATCGCGCGAGTAAAGGTGGCGAAGCAAAGCGTCTCTTTCACGTGGGTCGACTCGATGCTGACACCGAAGGATTACTCCTGCTGACCAACGACGGCGAACTCGCCAATCGGTTGGGACATCCCAGCCACGAAGTGGCCAAGACCTATCGGGCGACCGTCAAAGGGCCGATCAGCAAACAGGCGATGCGCGACCTCATGGGCGGCATCGAATTGGACGACGGTCCGATCGCGTGCGACAAAGCCAGAGTCATTCAACGCCTAACAGACCGTAGTTTGGTTGAGGTCGTCCTCCATTCGGGGCGCAATCGCATCGTTCGTCGGATGTTCGACTCGGTGGGTTTTCCGGTAATCGATCTGGTCCGAACTTCTATTGGCCCCATCCACCTCGGGCGATTGAAGCCCGGTCGAGTCCGTGACATTGAGGGAGCCGAACTTCGATCGCTGTATACCGCCGTGGGAATGTGAGTCTTGCGAGATCATCGCTACGCTCGGAAGCCGCAGGGAGGGAATTCGATGGGCGACGTTCGCATGCGCGGTATTCGAGGAGCTACGTGTCTCGAGCACGATGATGCCGCGGAGATGGCCGAAGCTGTAGGTGAGTTGCTCCAAGAGATGCTGACGCGCAACGACATCGACGCCGACGAGGTCATCAGCGTGATACTCACATGCACACCGGACCTAACCAGCGCATTTCCTGCCGCCGGAGCCCGAGCCTTCGGCCTTGTGGACACTCCGTTGATGTGTGCGCAAGAGATGGATGTGCAAGGCGCGCTTCCTCGCGTGGTGCGAATCCTCGCTCATGTCGAGACGTCCGCTGCTCGATCCGAGATCACTCACGTGTATCTGCGGGGAGCTGAAGTTCTCCGACAGGACCTCCAGCCATGACCGAGAACCCATCGGTGGATGTTGCAGTCGAGGGACCGGTTCTGGTTGTCGGGACCGGCCTGATTGGCACCTCCATTGCGCTTTCTCTGATTCGCGCCGGAGTGGACGTCTTGCTTGAGGACGTCAACGCATCCGCTCTTCAAGAAGCTGTCTACCGCGGAGCCGGATCGGTCCTGGCCGACCAAACACCGAGCATCGTGGTGGTCGCCGTTCCACCCTCGGTTGCCGCTCGTGAACTGGCAGAGGCCTCGAACCGATTTCCCGCATCCACGATCACGGACACCACCTCGGTCAAGGGGCACGTCCTCGATGAGGCCATCAGGCTCGGAGCCGATTCCACTCGACTCATCGGGGGACATCCGATGGCTGGTCGGGAGACATCCGGCCCAGCAGCTGCGCGTGCGGACCTACTTGATGATCGCCTGTGGATCTTGACACCCACGGGGCACGAAGGACAGGAGCACCTCGCGCGCGCTCGCCATCTGGTTGCCACCTGCGGAGCGAGCGTCGAGATCATGGATGCCGCGGAACATGACGCTGCGGTTGCTCTCGTCTCGCATGCTCCTCAGATCCTGGCGTCGACCCTTGCTTCAGTCTTGGTCGATGAGCCGGCAGAGCGCATCCGCATAGCTGGGCAAGGACTCGCCGACACGACTCGGATCGCGGCTTCGGACACCGAGCTGTGGATGCAGATTCTTCAGGCCAACGCCGGACCGGTGGCAGGTGTCCTGGAGTCGGTGATGACGCAACTTCGACGCGCGGTGTCGTCGTTGGATCCAGACGACTCCGAGGATGCCGCCACCGCATTGCGGCAGGTGCTGCAGCAGGGCAAGGAAGGTCGCTCACGATTGCCTGGAAAGCACGGGGCGGCAGCAACTCGGTACGCGGTCGTGCCGGTGATGGTTGAGGACAAACCCGGTGAGTTGGCTCGATTGTTCGTCGCTGCAGGTGATCTGGGCATCAACCTCGAGGACGTGCGCATTGAGCACGTTCTGGGAAGACCCAGTGGCCTGGTCGACCTATTTGTGCGCCCGGATGCCCAAGAATCGCTGGTCTCGGGCTTGGAACAGTCCGGATTCGACGTCCGGGCGTAGGCCCGTCCACGCCCGCGTACGCTTGCCCGTCGTGTCCTCTGAACTCGTGATCGCCATCGATGGACCCGCTGGTTCGGGGAAGTCGTCGGTGAGCAAAGCCGTCGCCTCTCGCCTCGGGCTGTCGTACCTGGACACCGGTGCCATGTACCGGGCGGTCACATGGGCAGTCCTCAACGCCGGTGTCGATCCCGAAGACTCGGCCGCCGTAGCGGCCTTGATCGAAGGGGAAGGGGCGCCTGTGATCAAATCCGGAACCGATCCGACCAACCCCACCATCTGTGTCGACGGCACCGACGTGGCTGAACCGATTCGGGGCCGGGCCGTGACCGAGGCCGTGAGCGCTGTCAGCGCGGTTCCCGCAGTACGTCGGCAATTGGTGGAACTGCAGCGCGCGCACGCACGTGACAGCAATCCGGGGATCGTCGTGGAAGGTCGCGATATCGGATCCGTCGTTCTTCCCGAGGCACCGCTGAAGATCTATTTGACCGCCGATCCCGGGGTCCGAGCACAGCGCCGAGCCGCCGAGACTGATGCAACGGACTCGACATCGATTTCGGCGACGGAGGAAGCCTTGCGAAACCGCGACGCCAAAGATTCAACGCGATCGGTGTCTCCACTGACACGTGCCGATGGCGCAGTGGAGATCGACACCACCGATTTGACGTTCAATCAAGTGGTGGACGCGGTAGTCACCCTCGCCGGTGGCGCGGAATAGACCATGGGCATCGCACTCGCAGCACACGCTCGAAACATTGTCGGTCCGCTGATTCGGTCCGCTTACCGGATCCATTGCGACCATCCCGAGAGAATTCCCGCCGCGGGAGCGGTGGTGGTCATGTGCGATTGGAACAACATTGCCGCCCCCAGTGTGCTGAAGGCCGGTCTGGGGCGGCCCGTGCACGTATGGGCGGACGGGCCGGCTGGCGTCCCGGGTCCGCTTTTGTCGATCACCGGGGACTTGGCGATGCCCGTAACCCGGATCGGCACCGACGTCGTGCGCCGGGCTTGTGAGTTACTACATGCCGGGGAAGTGGTCGCCGCTGTGGGTGTGGACGATCTTGGCTACGCGTTGGCGCAGACATCTTCTCCGGTCGTTGCTGTACGTATCGAGGCTCCCGCGACCAAGCGTCCTACGGATCCACCGGCACGGAAATCCGACATAGGCATCGTCGTGGGTGAATTGGTGCCGTTTCCCGAATACCTTCGGACCGACATGGTCACCCGCGCGTCCGCGCGAGCTGCGGGGGAGTGGGCGCGGCAGGTGCTCGTCGATTTTCGGAGGGCGTCATGAGTTCAATGTCCGGCGGCAGGGGTTCCGAAGGCGTTTCCGAAAACTTCGGTCAGGAAGACTTCGCTCAGGACGACGTCGCTACCTGGGAAGTCGATGACCTGGCCTCGACTTCGACAGATGACGACCGCGGAGACGATGATCTTCTGACTCAAGCAGCGCAGGCGGCTGCTCGCGCTGAGTTCGGTGACATCGATGCCGAACTGTCCGATATGGAGCGCGCAGCCGGATCCGCACAATTGCCCACACTCGCGATCATCGGTCGACCAAACGTCGGGAAGTCCACCCTGGTCAACCGAATCCTGGGTCGCCGCGAAGCGGTTGTCGAGGATGTTCCGGGAGTCACGCGTGATCGCGTCTCCTATGACGCCGAGTGGAACGGCAAGCACTTCCTGGTCATGGACACAGGCGGCTGGGACACCCGAGCGCGTGGCCTCGGCGGCCAGATTGCCAACCAGGCCAAGCGTGCCCTCACCGAAGCCGATGCGGTTTTGTTCGTCATCGACGCAACTGTCGGTGCGACGGATGCCGACGAGGAAGTCGCCAAGGTGCTGCAACGCGCAGACATCCCGGTGATGGTTGTGGCCAATAAGGCCGATGACGCCGATACCGAGCTTGCGGCGACGGCGCTGTGGTCGCTGGGTCTCGGTGAGCCATTTCCCACCTCGGCTCTGCACGGCCGACGCGCAGGGGATCTCCTCGACGAGATCGTCGGCATGCTGCCGGAAAAGGGCAAGGGGATTGGTCGCGAAGGAGGGCCGCGCCGCGTCGCTTTGCTTGGCCGACCCAATGTCGGCAAATCGTCGCTCCTCAACAAGCTAGCGGGAAGCGAACGCGTTGTCGTGGACGACGTGGCCGGCACCACCGTGGATCCAGTCGATGAGCTGGTGGATATCAAAGGCACCTGGTGGTGGTTCGTCGACACCGCAGGGGTTCGCCGCAAAGCACGCCAATCGGCGGGCCACGAGTACTACGCGACCCTCCGCACACAAACGGCCCTAGAGCGTTCCGAAGTGGCGATCGTCCTCATCGATGCTTCCGAACCAGTCAGTGAGCAAGACGTCCGCATCTTGTCTATGGCAGTTGACGCTGGTCGTGCCCTCGTTCTGGCTTTCAACAAGTGGGACCTCGTTGACGAGGACCGACGACGCTACCTGGATCGGGAAATCGATCGCGACCTGGCGATGGTTGCCTGGGCGCCGAGGGTGAACGTATCCGCTCTCACCGGCCGACACATGGACAAACTCACCGCTGCACTTGACGATGCATTAGAAGGCTGGGAAACGCGGATCTCTACGGGCCGGCTCAATAAGTTCTTCGCCGAATTAGCGGCGGCGCATCCGCACCCGGTTCGAGGTGGCAAGCAGCCGCGGATCTTGTTCGGAACCCAGGTGGGAGTCGGACCGCCGTCGTTCGCACTATTCACGACGGGTTTTCTCGAAGCCGGCTACCGCCGCTTCATCGAAAGGCGGCTGCGCGAGGAATTCGGTTTCACCGGCAGCCCGATTCGCATCATGATGCGGGTGCGCGAGAAGCGACGCCGTTAACTCTCTTCGACGATTTCCACGAGGGTGTATTTCAGGCTTGACGCGTCGGCCGGCGGATCTTCGATCTCGGTGATTTCGACGTCGATGACGTACGTGGTCCCCTCCTGGTAGTCGAAGCCTTCGATCTCGTCGTAGAAGTACTCGTATGCACCGTCTTCGGACTCCGCCACCTGCATGCACATCATGGGCGCGACGCCTTCGCATTCGACAAGTTCGGGTCCGATCCAGAGCCTGGTGGTGTCGGTGGAATCCGAACACCCGACCGCCAGTGCCATACCGGCGGCAAAGACAAAAGCGAGAGAAATACGTCGTGCCATAGCTAGAGCATAGGTGCGTACTGACCCAAGACTGCTCATTTCCCGCAGCATCTGAACTCGCGAATATCGACGATGTTTGGACGAGTTTCACTAGTGGGTTGCGTGTGCGACGCTTTCAACGATCTTCGCAGCAGCCTCTAGAGCTTCGTTGACAGATCCGAATTCGCGAGAACTCAGAGCTCGAATTTCGCGGGCGACAATCAAGCACGCGTACATCTGTCCTTCTCGTTCTGCTTCCACGAGTTCGGTGTACGAAATAGTCATCACTTCTCCCTTCGCCCTTGACTCTGACAGGTCAGTACGGCGGTGACCAGTGTGTGGATGGTTTTGGGGTTCTAGTACCCCGTTCTTTTTCAATGCGCTGGGCGCACGCGGCGGATGTCGTAGCCTGCCGATATCCATCGGGAGAAGGGTTCGAATGTGAATCGAGCACCGGCGCGGGCCCTTGTAGTTTCGGTGTGCGCTTTTGCGCTATCGGCTGGTCTGATCGTCGCACCCGCATCGTCGGCCGCCCCTACATTGCCAAACCCTGGCGATGGATGTTCAGCCAAGAACTTTTGGAAGGAAATCCCGGTAAAGAACACCTCTAAGAATCCAGCTGCCAAGCCCTCATTCACGAAAGCGAAGGACTCGAGGAAGGCGGACCGGTTTGTCTGTGTTCCCTTCGGGTGGTACCCAGAAGCGGGCTTTGACTTCAAGGCTCCGTTCGGGGAGTGGATCCTGGAAAGATATCCCGTTCGCGTGAAGTGGAATTCCGAGCTCTACAAGCCCAACCCCGAACATGACCCGTGTCGGATCACCACTGCTTTTTCTCGTAAGGGGACGTTGACGTCCTATGATCGCGTTGCGGATGGTTACATCCCGTCAGTGGGCCGCGTCCGAGGGCTCATGGTCAGTGTTGCCACCCAAGAAGGTTTCGACAGTAGTCTTCAAGAGGCGGTCTCCAGTATGGATGAGACGCCAGAGGAAGCACTTCAATCTTGGTGGCGTGACTCGGCCGAAATTGCTACGTATGCAGAGGACTACTACTGGGACCAGTCTCGTGGGCGGATGAACCTGTCGATCGATGTGGATGAGGATTTCCACCTCCTAGATCCCGCTCTCCTCCCGCGGGATTGGGGCACACTCGACTCAGCTGCATTGATCGCAGCGCTGGATGCCGATGGAGTCGATTTCACAGGAGTGAACTTTGTGGTCTTTCAAGTACCTGAGGCCGCACGCATCAGAGCCTTCGCGGCACGAAACCCCATTACGGTTGATGGCCAATTAATTCAAAATTCGCACGGCCTCGCGCGAGCGATGACAGGCAATGAGCAAGCGAGGGCAAGGTTCGTGCTCGTTCACGAAATGGGGCACTTATTGGGACTCCCTGACCTCTACGCGGAGACTTCTCAAGCAAATGATTCGGGGGGAGGCGATAACGGCTACGCAGATCGATTTGCCCTACACCACAGCATCATGCACAGTTCCATCGAGAAAGGATTTACCGGCTACGAGAGGTGGCTCTTGGGCTGGATGCCGACGAAGAACGTTCGTTGTGTCCTGCCTGACGACGCCTACGCGAGGAGTATCGGCATGTCCGCCGTTGACTCTGCTGACGACTACGGCTTGAAACTCGTGATGTTCCCCGTTGTTGGTGATTCGGAGCGCATGCGAGTCATGGAACTGCGCGGTTATAGCTCTGGTTTTTGGGTTCCGGGAATCTTGGTCTACGAGATCTTTGGAGCGTCCAACTCAGCGAGATTCACAGGCCTCACGCCTGAGGACCCTCGCACTGCGCGAGCTCCTCTCACCGCCTACCGCGATGACTGGACAACGCTCCAGCGTTCTGAACCGCCCCCTGACCCCTTCACCGGATCTGAGGCGAGCGAGTGGTTTGGGCAATACACCGCGGCCATCGTTGACGGTGCTGTGCCAGACTCCGTCCGCCAATCAGAGGAATCGCCGTCCCTCGAGTGGGATGACGGTCAGGTCCTGCTACTCGATAATCTCCAATTTCAGAACTTCCAAACCCGAGCGACCTTGCGGTACGGATTCGGCCAGTAATCGGGTACGAGTGGGGGTAGGGCTGGTGAATGACGAGCCTGTAATGTTCTCCTGCCTCCGGCAAATGGGGCAACGGGCTGTGGCGCAGCTTGGTAGCGCACTTGACTGGGGGTCAAGGGGTCGCAGGTTCAAATCCTGTCAGCCCGACCACGAAATCCCTCCTGGATTGGCACGACCAGGGGGACGGTGACACGGCGAAACACACGCCGTCCCTCACCGTGTCCCTCACCGGGATTCAAAATGGGGCCGTGATTCCGGCCCATCCACGCGCCGATGGCTACGTCAACCTCCGCATTCTGGCTTTTGCGAAAGAAGGCCCTACTCCTGCGCGCCCCCGGGGTTACCCTTTCGGCTGTGAGAGTTGTTTGCGTGGCGGTTGTTGGTGTGTTGTTGCTCGCAGGGTGTGGC
>CAZVWA010000017.1:2661-18453 GCA_964631085.1 uncultured Rubrivirga sp. | reverse complement strand
TCGTCGAACGAGTACGAGCGGGCGGCCTGCTTGGAACCGCCGATGAGAACTTCGGTCATTGCTACCGCCCTGAGTAGTTGGGGGCTTCGAGCATCATCTGGACGTCGTGCGGGTGACTCTCGCGAAGCCCGGCAGCGGTGATCTGAACGAAGCGACCACGTTCGATGAGTTCGGGCACGGTTGCGGTCCCGGCGTAACCCATCGCGGCGCGCAGACCTCCGACGAGTTGATGCGCAACCGCCCCGAGCGGACCTCGATAGGCCACCATTCCCTCGATGCCCTCCGGCACCAGTTTGTCGTCACTGAGGACATCGTCCTGGAAGTACCTGTCCTTGCTGTAGGAGCGCGCCTGGCCGCGCGACTGCATAGCCGCAAGTGAACCCATCCCGCGGTAGGACTTGAACTGCTTGCCGTTCACGAACACCACGTCTCCGGGAGCCTCTTCGCATCCCGCGAGGAGCGAACCGAGCATCACCGTGCTAGCCCCCGCAACGATCGCCTTGGCGATATCGCCCGAGTACTGAATCCCCCCGTCACCGATCACCGGGACCCCCGATGGGGAGCAGGCTCGGTAAGCCTCGTTGATCGCGGTTATCTGCGGCACACCCACACCAGCCACGACTCGCGTGGTGCAGATCGATCCCGGACCTACACCGACTTTCACGCCGTCGGCACCGGCATCCACGAGCGCCTTGGCTCCCTCGTAGGTTGCGACGTTGCCACCGACGATGTCGATTCTCGACTCGCTCTTGAGCCGGCGAACCATGTCCAAAACGGCCTGCGAATGACCGTGCGCGGTATCGACGACGAGGAAATCCACGCCAGCGTTGATCAGTGCCTCGGCGCGTTTCTCGGCATCTTCTCCAACTCCGATCGCAGCACCGACGACCAAACGGCCGTCAGCGTCCTTGGTCGCGTGCGGATATTTGTCGGACTTGACGAAGTCCTTAACGGTGAAAAGACCTTGGAGCCTGTTGTCGGCATCGACAATCGGCAACTTCTCGATCTTGTGGCGGGCCAGCAGGTCGAGTGCGTCGTTGGGGTCAATCCCAACCGGTGCGGTGACGAGCGGCATCCGGGTCATGACCTCGCGAGCTGGCTTGGACATGTCTTCCTCGAAGCGCATGTCACGGTTGGTCACGATCCCCTGCAAGGTCCCCGACCCATCCACCACCGGAACTCCCGAAATCCGGTACTTGGCACAGACGGCATCGACATCTGCCAGAGAATCTTCCGGGCTGCACGTGATGGGGTTGCCGACCATCCCGGCCTCGGAGCGCTTGACGAGATCGACCTGGTTGGCCTGGTCCTCGATCGGCAGGTTGCGATGAAGGACACCGACGCCCCCCTGACGGGCCATCGCGATAGCCATGCGGGCCTCGGTCACGGTGTCCATGGCGCTGGAGACCAGCGGCATTCGTACTGCGATAGAGCGTGTGATGTGACTAGCGGTGTCGACGTCGCTCGGCACGATGTCGGATTCGCCCGGCAGGAGAAGGACGTCGTCGAAGGTCAATCCCTGCAGGGGAAACTTTCCATCAGCAGCCGCACTCTCCACGGAGTAAGGCTACTCACATTCCCAGGGCGCGAGCCAGGCGCGTCACGGTCTCGGTCAGGTCCGCTGTCTGCCCCACTCCCGCGGGAGTTGGCCCGCTCCACCCCGGACCACCCGCCAGCACGGTGGGTGCCGGACGCAAGGTCGCGACGTCGGCCAGAACCTGTGTCCGGGCCGAACCGGGAATCTGGGCCCACACGAACACCGCCGCCGGTCCCGTTCGGCGGACCGCTTGGAGCAACGTCTCTTGGGGAACCCTGGCTCCCAGCATCCGACATCCGATGCGCCGCTCGGCGAGCGCCGCGGCGACGGCCCACAGCGGAAGGAAGTGCGTCTCCTCGTCGGCACCGGCGAGCAGAACGAGCCGTGCGTTTTGCGGATCTCTCAATCCACGTGTGCGCTCCGCCAGAACCGCGTGGACGGAATCGCTGAGGATGTGCTCGACATCGATTCCTCTACCGCTGGTTTCCCACCGCTGTCCAACTCCCGTCAGAACCGGTACGAGCAGGTGGTCCCACGTCCAGATAACACCGCGGCGCTCGATCGTGTCCCGGACTATCTGCTGGCAGGCGTACCCGTCGAGAGCGAGAGCGGCGCGGGCCAAACCTCGCGAAGCCGGGGTGCCACCGGGAATCGGGATGACCTGTCCGCCACCGCTACGAGACGTCGCTGGGTCATCGTCGGCTGTCGCCGGGGGCGGGGTTACCGACGGTGGGGCCACGGTGGCGTTGATCGCGATATCCGTGACCGGCGCGAGGCTCGAGGGATCCACCGCGAGGGACAGCGCTTCACGAGCCGCGTCTCCCGGCGGAAGGCCGGCGAGCACCAGGCGACGCATGTGCTCCAAGCGGGCGAGGTCAACCGCGCAGTAGCGGCGGTGGGCGCCGGCCCGGTGTTCACTGGGACCTAGCCCATAGCGGCGATCCCAGGTTCGAAGCGTGGCGGGGGCAACGCCCAGCCGGCGCGCGACGGCGGCAACGGTGAGCCCGGGAGCGCTGGCGCGCTCGGATGCACCCGATTCTTGGGAACCGCTGGACTCACTCACCACGCGGACATTGTGGGAGGCAAGCGCCTTCCCCGCATCTGCAGCGGACTATACCGACCAAATCGGTCATATCGGCCTCTTGAATCGGTTCCTACATTGTTCATTAGGGCTTATTGACTAACCCGTGAAGCGATTGATATCGTTTCAGCACCTATTCGGGAGGTTGACATGGCTGACGTTTCACGGCTTCCGGGCCCCAATGCCGATATTTGGGATTGGCAGCTCGAAGGCTCCTGCAGGGGCGAGGACCCAGGCATCTTTTTCCACCCCGAGGGCGAGCGTGGTCCCGCCCGCGCGGCTCGTGAAGCGGCCGCCAAGGCGATCTGCGCAGCGTGCCCGGTCATGATGCAGTGCGCGGCGCACGCTCTCGAAGTCCGCGAGCCCTACGGAGTCTGGGGCGGACTCTCCGAAGACGATCGCGAGGCCATCTACACCGGACGTCGACGCCTCCCCCAGGCCGTCTAGTCGGCTTCCCCGGCGACTACTTACTCGCCGCCCACACAACTTACGCATCTGCATCCCTCCTCACAGAACGAAAGGCGCCGGTAATCCCGGCGCCTTTCGTGTGAGTAGGACAGATTTCGAGGTGAGCGGCTCCTAGTGCGCGTGCCCGTGGTGCGCGTGGCCGTGTCCGGCTTCCTCGGCTTCCTCTTCAGGCTTCTCGACGACAAGGGCCTCGGTCGTGAGAAGCATCGCAGCGATCGACGCCGCGTTCTCCAAAGCCGACCGCGTGACCTTGACCGGATCGATAACGCCGTCGGCGATGAGGTCGCCGTACTCACCCGTTGCAGCGTTCAATCCGTGGCCGGGGGCCATTTCCGCGACCTTCGAGACAACGACATACCCGCGCTCACCGGCGTTCTCGGCAATCCACCGAAGAGGCTCAGCAGCGGCACGACGGACAACGCCAACACCCGTAGCTTCATCGTCACTCAGACCGAGATCGCCCTCGAGGACGGTCGACGCTTGCACCAGCGCGGTGCCTCCGCCGGAAACGATGCCCTCTTCGATAGCTGCTCGCGTTGCGGAGACCGCATCTTCGATTCGGTGCTTCTTTTCCTTGAGTTCGACTTCGGTATGACCACCGACGCGGATGACGACTACGCCGCCGGCGAGCTTCGCAAGGCGCTCCTGCAGCTTTTCGCGGTCCCAATCCGAATCGGAGTTCTCGATCTCGCGCTTGATCTGCGCAACACGGTCTTCGACCGCGGCATGCTCGCCGCCGCCATCGACGATCGTGGTGTTGTCCTTCGTCACCACGATGCGGCGAGCCGATCCCAAGACGTCGAGTCCGACCTGGTCGAGCTTGAGCCCAACCTCAGGGGAGACGACCTGGGCGCCGGTCAGGATGGCGATGTCCTGCAAGATCGCCTTGCGTCGGTCACCGAATGCCGGAGCCTTGACAGCGCACGAGGTGAAGGTTCCGCGAATTCGGTTGACGACAAGAGTGCTGAGCGCTTCGCCCTCAACATCCTCGGCGATGATCAGCAGCGGCTTGCCTGCTTCGACGACCTTCTCGAGCAGCGGGAGGATCTCGTTGACGGCTGCGATCTTGCCCTGCACCAGCAGAATGCGGGCGTCTTCGAGAACGGACTCCATGCGGTCAGCGTCGGTCACGAAGTACGGCGAGATATAGCCCTTGTCGAACTGCATACCCTCGGTGAAGTCCATCTCCATCGCGGTGGTGCTGGACTCCTCGACCGAGATGACGCCGTCCTTGCCGACCTTGTCGAAGGCATCGGCGATCATGCCGCCGATCTCGGCGTCCTGGCTGGAAATGGTCGCGACCTGCGCGATCTCCTCCTTGCCGTTGACCTCGCGGGACATCTCGACCAACTTCTCGGTCACGGCAGCGACGGCCTTGTCGATGCCACGCTTGAGTGACATCGGATTAGCGCCGGCCGTCACCTGCTTGAGTCCGTCGTGCACCATCGCTTGCGCCAGGACGGTTGCGGTGGTGGTGCCGTCACCGGCAATGTCGTTGGTCTTAGTAGCGACCTCTTTGGCGAGTTGGGCGCCGAGGTTCTCGTAGGGGTCTTCCATCTCGATCTCGCGGGCGATGGTGACACCGTCGTTGGTGATCGTGGGAGCGCCCCACTTCTTGTCGATGACGACGTTGCGGCCCTTCGGGCCGAGCGTGACGCGAACGGCATCGGCGAGTGCGTCGACGCCGCGCTCGAGGCTGCGGCGAGCTTCCTCGTCGAATTCCAGGATCTTGGCCATGTTCTTCCTCGTTCGTTGGTTCGTTCTACGAAAGTTCTCAGATGACCGTGAGCCCCGACCCCGCTGAGGGGCCGGGGCTCACGACATAGTTCGGTTGCGGCGCGTTGGCGCCGGGGAGGTTCTACTTCTCGACGACGGCGAGCACGTCGCGCGCCGAAAGGATGAGGTAGTCCTCGTTGTTGTACTTGACCTCGGTGCCGCCGTACTTGCTGTAAATAACGACGTCACCGACGTTGATGTCGAGCGGGATTCGCTTGTCCCCGTCCTCGTCGAAGCGTCCCGGGCCCACGGCTAGGACCTTGCCCTCCTGGGGCTTTTCCTTTGCGGTATCGGGAATGACGAGACCCGAGGCAGTGGTCTGCTCGGCGTCAAGGGTTTGGACCAGGATCCGGTCCTCGAGTGGCTTGATGGAAACCGACACGGTTGCATCCTCCGGATGAGTCGGCGGCCGCCCTTGCGGGCGGGAAACGGCTAGGACTGTTGGCAGTCTCACGGGGAGAGTGCCAACGCAGACAGTACGCGGGAGTTAGCACTCTGTCAATTCGAGTGCCAAGCGCGTCGGCTGCCAGGATCCAGGGCATGGGTGCACACCAGGACGTTCCGGGCCTGGTTCGGTTGGCTCGGATACCCGCCCACGAGAGGCAGGATCTGCTGGCGGCCGCATCGGCCACCCTGGCATCGGCTTCGGATCCCCTCGCCGCCGTGAGCGGCCTTCGCCGGCAGTACCCCGACTGGGACCCCGACCTGTGCTCGGCGGTAGTGGCCCAGTGCGAACTAATCGCCTCGGGGACCAAACGGGGCCTGATTCCACCCGACTCCCGCATTCTCGCCACTGCCGTCGGCCTCGAGCAGGCCAGCCGACCGGAGGTGTCCGCTCGGCGAGCTCGGATGCTGGCCACTACCGGAGTTCGAAGCGTCGTCGACGCGAGCGCTGGAATCGGGATGGACACCTGTGCTTTCGTCGAAGCCGGGCTCGAGGTCGCCGCCATCGAGCTCGATCCGGTCACGGCACAGGTCTGCGCGGCGAACGTGGCACTCGTCTCAGACTCCGCTGAGGTCACAGTCGGCGACGCCACCGCACCGGATCTGCTCGTCCAGATCGCCTCATCACTGCCCGAACCGGTCGCCGTCTTCGTCGATCCAGCACGGCGCAGCGGAGCCCGTCCCGCCGACGGGTCACGGGCACGCCCGGAGCGCGACCCCGAGCGTTGGTCGCCCCCGTGGTCGTTCGTGGAATCCCTGCTCGAGCGCTTTGAGGTCGTGTCAGCGAAGGCACCCGGCTCTTTCACACCTGCGAACCAGTGGTCGTGCGAGTGGATCGGGGTGGCCGACTACGTCGCCGAATGCGCTGTGTACTCACGAACACCCGACGCCTTCCAATCCGACCGACAAGCGACATTGCTGCTCGACGGGTCATCGACCACCCTGCCGACCGATCCGGTCTCAGGATCACCCGATCCGAATCCACCCACCGGGCCACTGGGAAGATTCCTCGGCGAGCCCCATCCGGTGTTCCATCGGGCACTCGACGCCCTCTGCGCTCAGGGCGCGCGCAGGATTCACGCCGACAGTAGGTGGATCACAAGTGACGACGATGGGGCTCTGCAGATTCCCGGGGTCCGTTGGTACCGGGTACTCGAAGTCTCTCCCATCAAACAGATCCAGGACAAAGCCCGCGCCTACGGGATCGACGCCCTCGCCATCAAGTGCAAGGAATCTCGCCGGCCGATCTCGGCAATTCGATCTCTTATCGGCCTACCTGACGGGGACCGCTATTGCGTCGTCCTCACGTCCGGCAGGTCCGATGCGATCCTGGTCGAACGAATCACGTGAGTCGGGGCAAGTACTCAGCGAGGTTGGCCGGGGTGAGTCCGGCTTTTCGAGCCGCGCGCAGGGCAGCGCGAAGATCCTTGTCGAGGTCCTTGCCGTAGTGCAGCAAGATGATGGAACCCTTGCGCAGCTTGCCGCTGCGATAGGAGATCTGGCCGTCCTCGACCACGGTGTCCCACATCACGATGTGTTCGATTCCGCAGCGTCGAGCAACCGCTCGCACCCGGGGGCTATCGGCGGACATGCCGTACGGCGGACGCAGCATCCACGGCGGTTCGTCGAACTTGCTTGAGATCTTGCGCTGGGTGTAGCAGATCTCATGGTCGAGATCGGTGGAAATCTTCGAGAATGATGCGTGCGTCGCACTGTGGTTTTGAATCGATCCGGTGCCAGAGACTCGCTCGAAGTAGCGCGAGCGATCCTGAATGGTCCAAGCGGTCAAGAAACTGGTGATCGGGACTTTGCGCCGCTCGACCAGATCGCGCGCCCGCGGATTCTTGAAAACCCCGTCGTCGATCGTGATGAAAACAACCGGATCCTTGGTTCGTATCCGGTAGACCGGATCGAGGTCCGCAATTACGGCCAGAGCCTTCGGCTGATCAGCGGAGACGGGGTCGGGCGCAGCAGAGGCAACCGGTGGATATGCCAGCAGGAGAGCGGAGGCGAATGCGAGTGCGACGACACCACGCAGTCGAGATCGCACACGACTCATCGAGCACTCCTTGGTCCGGGGAAGTCGACCCGAAGGCCGTGACCAGGGTTTCAGTGTACGCGCAAAGGCTCGGTCAGGGGAAGGCGACCGATGTGACCGGCATATGCGACGTCGCGGGGAAACCCGGGTCGGTGGGAGCCACGCCATGGCGAATCAAGCGAGCACCCAGCGCTGCGACCATCGCACCGTTGTCCGTGCAAAGCTCTGGACGGGGCACCCGCAGCACGAGTCCGGCACCATCGGCACGCTGTTGCATCAATCCCCGAAGCCGCGAGTTTGCCGCCACTCCACCACCGAGCACCAAGTGGTCGACTCCGCTATCGCGACATGCATCGACCGCTTTGCGAGTCAACGCATCAGCGACGGCCTCCTGGAAGCTCGCGGCGACATCTGCGATCTGTTGGGGTGTCGGCTCGGAGTCGATCGACGACATCAGTCGAGCCACCGCCGTCTTGAGCCCGGAGAAGGAGAAATCGAACCGATGGTCGGGGTCGTGCATCATCGCCCGCGGCAGTTCGTATGCAGTTGGATCTCCCGAAGCCGCGGCCCGATCGATGTGTGGTCCACCGGGAAACGGCAACCCGAGCAGCCGTGCAACCTTGTCGAACGCTTCACCAGCAGCGTCATCCAACGTTTGACCGAGCGGCTCGATGCGGTCGCCGTCGAGAATAACCAGAGACGAGTGGCCACCGGAAACCAGGAGCGACACCACCGGATCAGGAAGTCGACCGTGTTCGAGTTCATCGACCGCTATGTGCGCCGCTAAGTGGTTGACGCCGTAAATATCGACTCCGAGCCCCGTCGCCAAACCTTTGGCTGCCGCCACTCCGACGAGCAGTGCACCCACCAGCCCTGGGCCAGCGGTGACCGCGACGGCATCGACGTCAGACAGTGCGATGCCCGCACGCTCGCAGGCGGCATCGACCGAAGGTCCCCAAGCATCGATATGCGCACGACTGGCAACCTCGGGGACGACCCCTCCGAATCGCGCCTGCTCATCGACACTCGATGCGATGACGTTCGCGCGAAGTTCGTCTCCGATGACGATGCCCACACCCGTTTCGTCGCATGACGTCTCGATGCCGAGCACGACGGGACTCGACAGCACAGTCATGACGCCGCCTCGATGGGCCGCCGTCGCATGATCAGGGCGTCCCCGCCGTCGGGGTAGTAGTGGGGCCGCGATGCGATCACTTCAAATCCGAATTTCTCGTACATCCCCTTGGCAGGCTCGTTATCCGATCGGACTTCGAGCAGCATCGTTGTCGCGCCGCGGCGGCCAGCAGCGTGCAGGCACGCATCAAGAAGGCCTCGGCCCAATCCGACACCTTGCGTATCTGGTCGGACCGCGAGAGTTTGCAGATCGCTATCCGGAGCAAGAACCGATATTCCCCCATAGCCCAGGACAGACTCGGCACCGTCGACTGCAACGAAATACTCGCGAGTGGATCCGGCCAACTCGCGCCAGAACTGATCGGTGCTCCAGCAATCATGGGGAAAGCACTGTTCCTCGATCCGATGCACCACCGGGATGTCCCACCAACGCATCGCACGGACGCGGGTCTCCTCGGCTCTCAGGTCGGCGGCCCGGCTCACAGGACTGCACCCGGTGTGTTCGCCTGAGACCACGTGATGTCCGGAGCGCGGAGATAGAGCGGTCGGGGAAACAGCAGCGGACCGATGGGCACATCCACGCTCGATCCATCCGATCCGTGCGGGCCCCATGCGTCGTCCACGGGTGCCTGTTGCTCGCCTGACTCCAACAAGCAGGCCGCGCGGTGTGCCATCAAGGCTGGATCGACGCTCGCGTCGGAGATCACAGGGACGGTGAAGTCCGTGTCCGCACGAAGGGCAACCTGCGGACCGGCGGTGCGCACGCCGACACGGTCGTACCGGGCCCAATAGAGCTCGTCGCGGCGGGCGTCTGTGGTCACGACGAATCCCCCGGCGAACCTGTCTGCGGCCTCACCATCGGCATCTCGGACACTCGCCCACGCGATGGCATCCAGCGAGCACATCCCCACCAGCGGAACCGCCCACGCACGCGATAGCCCGAGCGCGAACGCAATACCGACACGAAGCCCCGAATACGGTCCGGGTCCTACCCCGACGCACACGGCCTGCGGGATCCCACCCGAGAAATCGGCACGCAGATCGATAAGAGCCTGATCAATCACTTCTGCATGTTTGCGCCCACCTTCGACGCTGCATCCACGACCAGGGCCACGTCCGTCACCGAGACCGAGGGACGTGACGGGGCCTGAGGTATCGATGCCGAGGACGAGCATGGTCACAGCACCGAGTCTTGCATCGCCCGGACCAATCGATGTGCAACACGATCGGGCGCGAATACGTGAATGCGGCGAGTGTCCCCATCACCCTCGAGTTGGACGTGAACCCGATGCTGCGGCAGGGCACGCGCCACGCGTTCTCCCCACTCGATCACCACAGCCGTGGTCTCGAAGTCGAGATCAAGGTCGTCCCACTCCTCGAGCGAACCAACGCGGTACGCATCCACGTGTGTGAGCGGGGTTACCGCGTGTCCGATTCCCAACTCGCGGGCCAAGACGAAGGTCGGGCTGGTAATCGGTTCGGCAATACCCATACCGCGGGCCAACCCCTGCGTGAATGTGGTCTTCCCAGCTCCCAGGTCGCCTTCGAGAACGACGACGTCTCCGGGTTCCAGTAGTGCACCGAGCCTTTCCCCGATCGCGCGGGTACCTCCGGGCGAGGAACTGTCGAGAACGATCTCGTCGAGCGGTTCGCTCACGCGACCCCTCGACTCTCCCCAAGGTCACGCCGGACCCGGTCTACGAGTCCGTCGAGGAGCTCATTTACTTCGTGGGGACGTTCGAGCATCACCATGTGACCACTGTCGCCAAGGACGGCGAATTCCGCGCCCGGCACGGCCTCCACTATTTCCTCGCTGAGTTCGGGGGGCGTCAATCGATCCGACGACCCAACAATCACCAATAGCTCTGCCTGTTGGAACACCGGGAGGACCGCATGCTTGTCATGCAACTGCAGGGCAGGCAGGAAATCGGCGACCACTTCCAACGACGTACTCGCGAGCATCTGCGCGACGAACCGACCTGCGTTATCGGAAGCGGGTGATCCAAAGGAATACAAACGAGTGATCAGCAGTCCGAGATCGCTGTCGGACCACCCGTCCACAAGATGCTCACGCTCGGCGAGGAACTGGGCGACGGGCGGAGCCCACGCCTGTACCGCCTTGCCCAGGGGGCCCGGCAATCCGAGCGAATTCGCGCGCACGCTCCCGGCGGTTGTTGCGATGAGTGCCACACCGCGCACCCGCGAACCGAACTGCTCGGGATGCTGATCTGCGTACGCCATGATCGACATTCCACCCATCGAGTGCCCGATGAGAACGATCGGACCGTTGGGCACAAAAGCATCGATGACGGCACCGAGATCATGGCCGAGCTGATCGATGTGATGTGAGGCGCCGCCCGCCATCGTCGAGCGACCGTGGCTGCGCTGGTCGTAGAAGACCAACCGGGCATTCGCACGCAGATGCTCGCGCTGGTAGTGCCAGGAATCGTGCGTCAGGGCGTACCCGTGACAAAAGACGATCGTGAGATCTGTGTCCTTCGGATCGCGCGGTTCATCCACCTCGACGTGCAACGCCGTTCCATCGGCGGTGACGAATTCACGGACATCTCCGCGTAGCGTTCCGAGAGTCGATTCCTCACCAGCGTCGAGTGCTGACCGCCGAACGAGAGCGCGTTCGGCAAGGACACCGACGGCAGCTCCAGCCGCGACGACCCCGGCTGCGGCTACGCCGCGACCAGCCAGCCGCCAGGCAGAAGAGATATCCATCGCTCCCATTCTCCTCGGTGTGGTCGTTTCGAATCGATTCAGCCTCAGCCGGACGGCACCGAGACGTACTCACGCGGTACTCGCGAACTGATTCGCGTGACGATTTCATAACCGATGGTGCTCGACCATCGTGCCCAATCCTCTGCTGTGGGTTCCCCATCATCACCGGGACCGAACACGACGACGTCATCCCCGGGCTGAACCTCGCTTTCGGGGCCGAGCTCGACGACGAATTGGTCCATCGCCACGACTCCGCGCACCGGACACCGTCTGCCGTCGATGAGGACCTCCGCGACGTTTGATGCAGCCCTGGGGATGCCATCGGCGTATCCCACGGGAACCAGCCCGACCGTGGTGGCCTCCGGTGCCACCCACGACCCGCCGTAGGAGACGGCGGTGCCCCGCTCGATGCGCCGGACGTGCGCAAGTCGGGCCCGAAGGGTCATCGCCGGCCTGAGCCCCAACGTCGCACTGCTCCCCAAGCCAACGCCGGGCGCAATCCCGTACACGGCGATGCCCGCGCGCACCATGTCCAAGGTTGCATCCGGGCGATTCAAAGTTGCCGCGCTATTCGCGATGTGACGCAGCGGAGCATCCAACTCGTAGACCGCTGCAACCTCGCACGCTTGGTGGAACGTCGCGATTTGTTCCTCGATGGAGGGGTTAAGTGGTTCGTCCGCGCTGGCCAAATGCGACCACAGGCCGACGATGTCGACAAACCCAGCCACCTGCGCTGAAACTGCGGACGCGAACACCGTCTCCCACGACGATCGTGGGACGCCGTTTCGACTGAGCCCTGTGTCCACCTTGATGTGGATGCGAGCAGGCTGCCCAACGTGTCGGGCAGCAGCAACGATCTCCACCAGCGCGAGCTCGCTCGACACCGATAGATCAATGCCGCTTGCGACACAGTCGACCAGCCCTGGCTCACCCGGCGCCCATAGCCAGGCCAGTATTCGCCCGCGGTCTCCCGCAGCCCGAAGCGCGAGCGCTTCCGTCGGCAAGGCGACACCGAGCCACTGTGCCCCGCAGTCACGAAGGGTGCGGGCGACGCGATCGCTTCCGTGGCCATAGGCATCGGCTTTCACCACGCCCATCACCGGAACCCCGCATTCAGCAAGACGCCGATAGTTCTGCACGATGGCCGACAGATCGATGACTGCCTTCGCGCGACTGGGATCACCGGTCATGAAAGTAACCCTGCCAGGTCGCCGGATCGAGCCGCGGCTATCGCCTCCGGGACAGCGTCTCGAACATCGGTGGCGACGATGGGCCGGCCTCCCCGACGGGCAACTCGAGCGGCCAAACCGTGCAGCCAGACCGCGGCCGCAACGACGATCGTCGGATCATCGTCACGATTCGAGGCGAGCATCCCGGCGGTCAGACCGGTGAGGACGTCGCCGCTGCCGGCGCAAGCGAGGTCGGCAACACCCGCGGTGTCGACGAACGTGACTCCGTCGGATGAGGAGATCGTGGTGCCCGGACCCTTGAGAACCACTGTGGCCGTCAATTCCCCCGCCATCTGCTCGGGTGTCGCGGGGGATCCCAGGGCGCTCGCGAGTACCTCGAATTCACCCTCATGCGGGGTCAAGACGGTGGTGTGCCCACGACTGCCGCGGTCACGAACCCTCGACATCAGACGCTCATCAGCGGCTAGGCAGCGCAGGGCGCCCGCGTCGAGGACGACGGGAACGTCGCAATCGAGCACCATGTCGAGCGTTGCAGCATCGGCCTCGGTGAAGCCGGGACCGCAGGCCCACGCACGGATCTTGGCGTCGGTGCGCGGGTCCACTCGATCTCGGACGATGTCGGGGTAGGTCGAGATCACCAGGTCTGCGACTCCATCGGCGCGGTCAACGAAGCGAACCATGCCCACACCGGAATAGCGGCTAGCCCCCACCGTCAGGAGAGCGGCTCCGGGAAACGCCCGACTACCGGCCGAAACGGCGACGACCCCGCGTCGGTACTTGTGATCATGTTCCGCGGGCTCGGCCACGAGTTCAGCGACGTCGAGGGCTTCGATGGCCAACACCGTGGCTTCGGGAAGTTCGGATTCCAGACCGATGTCAACCACCTGAATGGCGCCGGCGAAGCCGCGACCGGGACTCAGGAGCAGCCCCGGCTTATAGCAACCGAAGGTCACCGTCATATCCGCCTCGAAGGCCTCGCCCAGCACGGCACCGGTATCTGCATCGATACCGCTGGGAATATCCGTCGCGACGCGAAGGGCCGGAGAATCGTTGGCCATACGCACGACCTCGGCTGCAGGCTCGCGTAGCGCGCCACGCGAGCCGATACCGACGATGCCGTCGATCACCAGGTCCGCAGCGTCGAGGAGTTCTCGGCTCGCATCCGCTTCCGCGGAGACCGAGGCGAGTCGTCCCCCGGCTGATTTCAAAGCGCGGGCCCCAACCTCGAGATGCGTGTCCGCAAGGCACAGTGCCACAACGGACATGCCTCGGCGGGCGAGGTACGCGCCGGCAAAGAGCGCGTCACCTCCATTGTTGCCGGGGCCGACGAGGATCACCACCGACGTTCCCGCCACCCGACCCCGCACGTCCCGCACAAAGCGAAGGCAATGCACGGCCAAACCTCGTGCCGCTTGCTGCATCAATGCACCGTCCGGAACCCGAGACAGCAATCGATTCTCGGCTGCGCGGACGACCTCTACCGGGTACAGCCCGAACATCACTCCACCGTGACGGACTTCGCGAGGTTTCGTGGTTGGTCTACATCGTGACCTTTCACGGTGGCCAACTCACATGCAAAGACCTGAAGAGGAACCGTCGAAACCAGCGGTTGCATGAGGGTGGGAGTTTCCGGAACCCGGATGATGTGATCGGCGAATCCGGAGATGGACTCATCACCCTCTTCGGCGATAGCGATCACCGATGCGCCTCGGGCCCGGACCTCTTGGATGTTCGAGATGATTTTGTCGTGGAGCACCGCGCGACCACGGGGCGATGGCACGACCACGATCACCGGGATCCCATCCTCGATCAGCGCGATCGGCCCGTGCTTGAGTTCTCCCGCGGGGAATCCCTCAGCATGCATGTAGGCGAGTTCCTTCAGCTTCAATGCACCCTCGAGTGCCACCGGATATCCGACGTGCCGCCCCAGGAAGAGCACCGAAGGCGCGTGTGCAAATTCCTGGGCGAGCGCACGGACAGGCTCAACGGTGTCCAAAACGAGATCGACTTTCTGGGGCATGTCACCAAGCTCGCCCAAGATCGAGCGGATCTCGTCTTCGAACATCGTCCCGCGGGCCTGCGCGAGATAAAGACCAACCAGATACGCGGCGATGATCTGCGTCAAGAAAGCCTTGGTCGACGCGACCGCGATTTCGGGCCCGGCGTAGGTGTAGAGCACGGCATCGGACTCTCGTGGGATGGTCGCGCCGACGGTGTTGCAGATGGCAAGCGTTCTGGCTCCCTGAGCCTTCGCGTGCCGAAGGGCCATGAGGGTGTCCATCGTCTCCCCTGACTGGGAGATGGCGATGACCAACGAGTCCGGTCCGACGATCGGATCCCGGTAACGGAACTCACTTGCGAGCTCGACGTCGACAGGCAGGCGCGTCCAATGCTCGATCGCATACTTGGCAACCATTCCGGCGTGCGCGGCCGTGCCGCACGCCACCACCACGACCTTCGTGATCTCGCGTAGGACTGCATCGTCGAGGTCCGTTTCGTCCAACTGGATTCGCTGCTCGGCGTTGATCCGGCCTCGAAGAGCATCGGCGACAGCCTTGGGCTGCTCGGCGATCTCCTTCAACATGAAGAGGTCGTAGCCACCCTTCTCTGCCGCCGACGCATCCCAGTCGACGGAGTAGGGCTTGGCCTGCACCGGTGTGCCGGCGAAATCGGTGACCTCCACGCCGTCGGCGCGGACCACGACGATCTGGTCTTGCCCGAGTTCCAACGCATCGCGAGTGTGATCGACGAACGCAGCGACGTCGCTGGCCAGAAAATTCTCACCCTGTCCGAGCCCGACAACCAACGGCGAGTTCCGGCGGGCACCGACAACCAAAGTCGGGTCACTGGGATCCATCGCTACCAGGGTGAAGGCGCCCTCGAGTCGGTGGCATACGGCCTGCATCGCTCGCGGCAGATCCTGCTCGACGTTCGGCAGCGCCCGAGCCAGGAGGTGCGCAACCACCTCGGAGTCGGTCTCGGAGGCGAGGTGCACTCCCTCGGCGAGGAGTTCTTCCCGCAACTGCGTGAAGTTTTCGATGATGCCGTTGTGGATGACGGCCACCCGACCGTCATCACTCACGTGCGGATGGGCGTTGTGATCGGTGGGTCCCCCGTGGGTGGCCCACCGGGTGTGGCCGATGCCCGTCGTCGACTGCGGGAGGGGGTCTTGACCGATGAGTGTCTCGAGGTTGGCCAGTTTCCCGGCCTTCTTGCGCACCTCGAGGCGCCCCTCGCTAATCACCGCCACTCCAGCGGAGTCGTACCCGCGGTACTCCAGGCGGCGCAATCCGGCCACCACGACCTCGAGGGCCTGCTTCTCCCCCACGTAACCGACGATTCCGCACATAGCCGCAAGACTACGCCCGAGGTGACAAGGTAGTGCCGTGCTCACCGT
>CAZVWA010000017.1:0-2561 GCA_964631085.1 uncultured Rubrivirga sp. | reverse complement strand
ACCTCACCCGATGCCGACAACGTCGTCTGGCCCCAGGTGATCGAACAGGCCTACGAACAGTCGAAGATCACCCCGGCCTTCCTCGCCTTCATGACGATGGCCACTCTTCTCGCTGCGATCGCGGTCATCACCGATTCCCCGATCCTGGTCGTCGGCGCGATGGTGCTCGGCCCAGAATTCATGGCCGTCATCGCACTCGGTTTGGCACTTGTCCGCAAGCGCCGAACCCTTCTTCATCAGGCGGCACGGACCCTGATTCTCGGTTTCGGATTCTCCGTGACCGCCACCGTGGCCTTTGTGGGGCTAGCCCGCATAACTGGCTTGGCAACGCTCGCAGACGTCAGCGCCCCGCGTCCCGGCGTTTCCTTCATCTACACACCGAACGCTTGGTCGCTCATCGTCGCCATCATCGCGGCGGCGGCCGGTGTCCTCGCCCTGACGACGTCACAATCGACCGGCATCATCGGTGTATTCATCTCCGTGACGACGATTCCCGCTTCGGGGAACGTCGCCGTCGGCCTGGTCTTCGCCCAGTGGAATCAAGTCTTTGGTAGCGCTTTGCAACTTGCTATCAACCTGACCGGAATGGCCATCGCGGGATGGGCCACGCTCGCGCTCAGACAGCGCATGTCGAATCGAACTAGTCGAGAGCTAGCTCAGCACTCACGACATCGGCTATGGCGCCGGCTAGTCGCTCGGCGTCCTCAGCCGTAGGCGCCTCGACCATCACTCGAACGACCGGCTCGGTCCCCGACGGCCTCAAAAGCACCCGCCCTTTCCCCGCGAGCTCGGCTTCCGCGTCCGCCAGCGCCTGCTGCACGACGGGGTTGGCCTCGATGCCGGCCTTGTCCACTCCGCCGACATTGACGAGGACCTGAGGCAGCTTGTCCACGGCGGCGGCAAGTTCGGCGAGCGACCTGCCGGTGCGCGCCATCTGGGCCAAGACGTGCAGGGCCGTGAGCACACCGTCACCAGTAGTTGCGAAGTCGGTCATCACAACGTGACCACTTTGCTCGCCACCGAGCACGTATCCCCCCGAGCGCATTTCCTCGAGTACGTACCGATCTCCCACGGCGGTCTCGGACACAACGATCCCCGACGCCTGCATGGCCAACTTGAAGCCGAGATTCGCCATGACCGTGGTGACGACCGTATTTCCCACGAGTCGTCCTCGATCGCTCCAGGCTGCGGCCAGAATCGCCAGGATGTGATCCCCGTCGACGATGGATCCGTCGGCGGCGACCGCTAGGCAACGGTCAGCGTCTCCGTCATGAGCGATCCCAACATCGGCACCACTCTCGCGCACCGCCTCGATAAGCGAGCCCAGGTGCGTAGAACCGCAGTCCTTGTTGATATTCCAACCATCAGGAAAGGCATGAATGGCTGTGACATCGGCGCCCGCGCGCGACATAGCCTGCGGAGCGACCTCGAAGGCCGCCCCGTTGGCGCAATCCACGATGACGCTGAGCCCATCGAGTGAGACATCGATGGTGCTGACGAGGAAATCGGCGAAGCGCGACGATGCCGTGGCATCGTGGGTTACCCGACCAACGTCGATCCCCACGGGTCTATCCCACTGCTCGCCAATCCGTTGCTCGATCGCGTCTTCGATGTCGTCGGCGAGTTTGTGACCACCGCGAGCGAAGAACTTGATGCCGTTGTCCGGCATCGGATTGTGCGAGGCGGACAACATCACGCCCAGATCAGCGTCCAGTTCTGCCGTGAGCCAAGCGACGGCGGGTGTCGGAATGATTCCGGCAACAGTGACGTCTACACCGGCACTTGCGAGTCCGGCGACGACCGCCGCCTCCAGGAATTCTCCGCTGGCTCGCGTATCACGACCGACCACCGCCCGTGGTCGATGTCCGGCGAAGGCACCGACGTCCCCCAGAACGTGCGCCGCGGCCACCGCAAGATCGACAGCGAGTTCCGCCGTGATGTCGCGGTTGGCCAGGCCCCGAACTCCGTCCGTGCCGAAGAGTCGGCCCACAGATGGATCCTTAGCGCTTGCTGTACTGCGGAGCCTTGCGAGCCTTCTTCAGCCCGTACTTCTTACGCTCCTTGGCGCGGGGATCTCGGGTGAGGAAGCCCGCCTTCTTCAAGGACGGACGGTTGTTCTCCTCGTCGATCTCGCTCAGGGCGCGGGAGATACCCAATCGCAAGGCGCCAGCCTGACCAGAAACGCCACCACCGTTGAGGCGAGCGATGACGTCGAATCGGCCCTCGGCGCCCAACGTGACGAAAGGCTCCTTGACCTCTTGCTGGTGCACCTTGTTCGGGAAGTACTCATCGAGCGAACGACCGTTGATGGTCCACTGTCCGGTTCCGGGAACCAGACGGACTCGGGCGACGGCCTCTTTGCGACGACCGATGGCCGCGCCCGGAGCCGTGGTGATTTCGCGAGCGACGGGCGCGGACGCCGGGGTCTCGCTGGTGTATTCGGAAGGAACGTCTTCCTCGACGATGTCGACAGTTGCTTCAGACACGGGGTTTCCTCTGCTTTCTTTCCGCGCTGCTACTGCGCGACCTGGGAGATCTGGAACGGCTGGGGATTCTGCGCG
>CAZVWA010000016.1:3584-18943 GCA_964631085.1 uncultured Rubrivirga sp. | reverse complement strand
TGTGCGAGCCTGGAACAAAGTCGAGTTCCCGCATGACGTAGTCGAGCTTGTCCCGTAGTACCGGGATGTCCGCGACGCTGTGCGTGTAGGCGGATGCGGCGTAGAGCCCCAAGAACCTGCGCTCTCCTACGACCCTTCCCTGAGCATCGAATCGCTTGATGCCGATGTAATCCATGTAGACGGCCCGATGGACCGTCGACCGTGAGTTCGCCTTACTCATGACAAGCACATGGGGTTCACGGGCCCGGTTTCGAACGGCCGTCGGCAGGATCGCAAAACTCAACGAGACCGCATCGTCATCCTTGGCGTCCTGCCTCAGAATGCCCAGTCCGCTTTCGGGGACCGGGCGAAGAGCGTCTTCACCCTCAACCGTCGCGAGTTCGTATTCCCGGTACCCGAGGAAGGTCAGGTTGTCATCCGCCAACCACTCCAGCAGTGCCCGCACCTCGTGCACCTCATGGGAATCGATTCCCGCTGGTGGATGTCGTAGCAGTTCCTGCGCCAGGTGTTCAGCCTGGCTGCGCATCGCATGCCAATCAGTGACTGCCTTGCGGACATCGGAGAGCACCCGCCTGGTGGAAGCCACCACCGGATCAAGGTCATCGGAAACGAAATCCCGCTCGACTTCGATTCGCATCCACGATTCAAGGATCGCGTCACTTGGAGCCTCGTCCACATCTACGTCGAGAATCTCGAGAAGATTGCCGTCCGCATCCCGACGCACCGCCAACTGCGGATGCACGATCAGGTGCACATTGCGGCCCCCGTGGACCAAGTTGGCCGTCACCGAGTCGACGAGGAACGGCATGTCATCGGTCACGACTTCGATCACCGAGTAACTCACACCCTGAATCGGCGGAGTCCATCCTCGAACGAGAGCAGTGTTTGACGGACGACAATGCGCCCACTCTCGCATCGCGACAACGTCGCGAGCCATCGTCAGAACGTCGTGACCGGACATCTCCTCATCGGATAAGTACCGATAGAACCGCGCCGCGAAGACCCGGTCGCCCGGGTCGGGAAGATCCTCCAGCAGACGACGCCAGGACGGTGACTCGATGTCGGTCACGACTATCGCCCCTCGTCGACCCTGGTTCCGCGGCGCTCGCTATCACCTACGGTAGACCTGCAGCAGGTCCGAACGGTAGGAATCTGGAGTTGGGAGCATCATGGGCAAGGAATTCACCTACCGGCAATCGTTCGATGCCGACCCAGTCACCGTGTTCGCCATGCTGGCCAACCCCGAATACGTTCAGATCAAATGCGAGGCAACCGGTTCAATGGAAACGACGGTCGAAATCGATGAGTCTGCCGACGGCTCGACGACGATCACCTCGACCCGCGTCCTGCCCGCCGATGTTCCCGCTCCCGCGAAGAAGTTCGTCGGCGAGACAATCTCGGCAACGGAGACTCAAGTCTGGTCACCGGCCGGAACCGACGGTTCTCGAACGGCGGACGTAACGGTGGAATTCAGTGGACCGCTCGCGTTCACCGGGTCACTCACGCTCTCCCCCGACGGAAGCGGTTCACAGGTGGTGACGTCGGGGACCTTCAAGGCGTCGGTCCCATTCGTGGGTGGAACGATCGAGTCGGTGGCCGCCGAACAAACCGAGAAGTATCTGCGAGCGGAGGAGCGGGTAGCGGCGGATTGGCGGCGCTGAAAGGAGCCCGGGAATGCGCGACTAGCCCGCGAGTTGCTCGGCGAACTCGGCCTTCCAGGCGTTGGTACTCGTTCGCAGGGAGGTATCGAGAACCAGTCTGCGGCGACTGGAATCCATGAGATTGGCTCCGATCGCCTCGAGATCCTCTCGCCCAGGACCCAAGGCGTAGACCCGGGCTCCCGCCGCGCGCACGAGTGCCATCTCATCTCGGCAAACTTTCGTGACTTGAGATCGCCAACGACGTTCCAGCCGCGCCTGGATTCCCGTCGGTGAATCCATGTCGAACGAGATCATTGGGGCGATGACGTAAACCTCGTCAAGACCCGAGTGGGCCACGACATCGACCGATGTGGCCGACACCGCTCCCCCATCCACGTAGGAACGCCCGTCGATATCCACCGGCGCGAACCATCCGGGAATCGCGCATGAGGCCATGACGGCGCTGGCGAGAGGCGCGACGGGTGCGCCCGGTCGCCCGAATACAACACGATGACCATCTGCGTAATCCATGGCCACGACCCAGAGATTGCCGTGGTTTGACCATTCCCCGAACGGTGTGACCGCGTCGATCAAGTGACCCACGCGATCCAGCGAGCGCCCTCCTTCGGGCAGGAACGCAGAGAGAACGGTGGTGGCGGGTAATTGACCGAGCTGCCGAAGACTGGAGCGGATCAGCGCCGGTGATCCCGGGCCACGCAACTTCGGTATTCCCGGTCGGTGCCCTCCGGTGGCGCGGTCGGGATCCCACTCGTACCCGGCCAGCGGTCCCGTCTGAACGTGTTCGTCTCGGTAGTGGGTGATGAGTTCATCGGTGCTCACGCCACAGGCCACGAGCGACGCGAGCACCGAACCCGCGCTCGTGCCGACCATGATGTCGACGTCCTTGGCCTGCAGCCCCGTGGCCTGCTCCCAGGCGGAAAGTGCGCCGACGGCCCACGTCCCTCCGAGAACACCACCGCCACCGAAAACAAGCGCGCGGCGCAGCGGACGTTCAGCCGATTGGGGGTTCGGGCTCATCCTGCGTCCGCCCGACCCGGAATCACCCGCAGACCCGTCTCCTTCGATGCCGCATCCTTCAATTCCTCGAGCGCCTGCGCGAGCCCATCGATGATCACGCTGACGTCCGCGAGGGCATCCCGGTCGGCCGTTAAACCGACGAACATCGAACCTCGATAGGACGTCAGGCCGATGCCCAACGCCTGCCCTTGAACCAGTGGTGAGAACGGATACGCGGCGACCATCTCACTCCCTGCGGCGTACAAGGGACGTTGTGGGCCCGGCACGTTGGTCACCGCGACGTTGTATGTCCGGTTAGAAAGCGTGGAGCCGACGCGAGCACCGAGCGCGTGGAGGGTCGGTGGACCGAAGCCGGCGATACCCGCGAGCGCTTCCGCGGCAACAAAACGTTCGGTGTTGCGTAGGTCGCGCATATGGAAAGCGATCTGGTGCAGGCGAACAATCGGATCGGCTTCACCTACCGGCAGATCAATGAGGAAGGCCCCAACCTGACCGGCAACATTCGGGTCACGCCGCGAGGGATTGTCGGACTGGATACTGACCGGAACAAGGGCGCGCAGGGTCGCCGCAGAGTCCAGGACGCGGCCTCGATTCATCAGCCAATCGCGCAGCGCACCAGTCACGACGGTCAGTACGACGTCATTCACCGTTCCCACGCTGGTGCCGTGGACTTCCCGGAGGGCGTCCAGTGATAACTCCGTCGTGGCGAATCGTCGTTGCGCACCGATGCGCGTGTTCAACGGACTGTCCATGGGTGTGCGGATCAGCGATGCGAGCGTTCGAACGACTCCCATGCTCGTGTCCCGTGCCCAGGTGGCGATCGTCTCGGCGGCGGCGCCCACATCACGCACCCCGCTGTTGACGACATCCCAGGCGACGGTGGGCCGCGTCAGAACACTCGACAACGCCGAACCGATCAGTTCGGGATCGGAGGGCTCAGGGCGGGGAGTCCATGCATCGGGAGTGTCGTCGGGAATCTCAGAACTCGAATCCAGCATGACCTGCGCGATGTCGATCGCTGCCGTGCCATCGACCAGAACCTGATGGCTCTTGGTCACAACCGCGAAGCAACCGTCCTCGAGTCCCTCGATCAAATACATCTCCCACAGGGGCCGGGAACGGTCGAGCGGGCGAGCCATGAGTCGGGCCACGAGCTCGTCGAGTTGTGCTCGAGTCCCCGGATTCGGCAGTGCTGAGCGGCGCACGTGATAGGCGACATCAAAGTTCGCGTCGTCGACCCACACCGGCCGTGAGAGTCCCCACGGAACCTCACGGATGCGTTGGCGGTAGCGGGGAACGTGGGCGATTCGATTACGGATGAGTCGCACGAGTCGCTCGTGATCGAACCCGCCCTCGGGAGGCTGAAAGATCGCTAAACCACCGACGTTTCGCGGCGTCGAGGTGTCCTCAGCGAACCACAAGGCGGTGTCGACCGCGTCGAGTCGATCCATCCTGACCCCCTCCCGAGTACCCACAAGTCTTACATGCCGCCCCACCGCACGGCGGTACCACGAGAAACTCCCCGCTCTCGTACACTCCCTATGTGTCCTTCCCCCGCGTCGTAGCAGTCCTTGCCTCGGCCGGGCTCGCCTTCGGCCTCACGGCAGCGCCCTCCTCGGCTTACGGCGACGTCCCCTCCCAGCGTGCGGTCAATAACCCGGCTTCCAGCAGTGCCGCCGACGTCCCCAAGACCGCGGTTCCCGTCCCACCCCGCAAGGTCAAAAAGCCCCGCCCCGCCAGCCGATCGACCAAAGCTCGCAACGTGCCCGAACGCCCGATGGACGGTGGTACGGGTCGGCGGATCATCTACGACAAGTCGTTGATGACCGTGTGGGCGATGAACGGCAAGAACGAAGTCGTGTACCGGTTCCCGATCGTCGGCCGTTGGGATCGCCCGGTCGCGGGTGAGTACGAGGTCTACTCGAAGTCCGAGCGAAGCGGTAACCCGAACTCGAAGGTGACCTTCGACCACATGACCCGCTTCGCCCGTGGAAACGACGGCAAGACGCCCATCGGATTCCACAGCATCCCGATCTACTACGACGGACGGATGATGCACGGCATCGACCAGCTCGGTTTGCCGATCGCCACCGGTGGCTGTGTGCGCATGCATGAGGACGACGCTGAAGCCTTGTACGAGTGGTCGAAGATCGGCGACCGCGTTGTTGTCCTCGCCTCCCCTTGACGTCACGGGCCGCGGTCCCATGCCGTAGCGATGCGAATGGAGTCCAGACCGCAGGCGTGGTTGGTGACGGCTATCGAGTTCAGGTAGAACGCGAGTCAGCGCCGCTTCTTTTTGGAAGAACTCTTGCGGTTGCTTCGCTCAGCTCGTCGTCGCTCGGCACGCGAGGCGTTCGGGTCGACCTCGACGATGCCGTCCGCTTCGGCTTCCATCTCCCCGTGGAGCACGCCGCCTGATTCGTCGGGGGCCGAGTACTCCATGTGATCGGGGCGTGATGGGCCCAGGCCTGGTGCTTCGATGGTCGGCGACGCCTCCTGCTCACCCGCCGAATCAGCTCCCGCTGCGACCGCAGCAGCGATCGCTGCTCCCGCATCGCTGTCGCTGGCATCCGAGAGCACGTCGATCTGCTCGGCGACTTCGGGGGCTACCTGCTTTTTGACCTCGACTTCAACGTTGAATGCGTATCCGACGGTCTCTTCCTTGATCGCATCCATCATGGCCATGAAGAGGTCGTATCCCTCACGCTGGTACTCCACGAGCGGGTCTCGTTGGGCCATCGCCCGAAGGCCGATGCCGTCGCGGAGGTAATCCATTTCGTACAGATGCTCACGCCACTTGCGATCCAGGACCGTCAATATGACCTTGCGCTCAAGCTCTCGGGTGACGTCTTCGCCCAACTCGCCTTCCCGGCGACCGTAGGCGGCTTGCGCGTCGTCGACAAGCGTCTCGGCAAGGAAGTCAGCACTCACTCCAGCGCGTCCGCCACCGGATTCTTCCTCGACCTGTTCAACGGTCACCGACACCGGATACAACTGCTCCAGGGCCGTCCACAACTGCTCGAGATCCCAATCTTCGGGATACCCGTCAGCCGTGGCCTGTGAGACGTAGCTATTGATGGTGTCGTCGATGAACGAGCGGATCTGATCCTCGACGTCCTCTCCGTGGAGCACGCGCCTGCGCTCGCCGTAGATGACCAGCCGCTGCCGGTTGAGAACATCGTCGTACTTCAAGACGTCCTTGCGAATCTCGAAGTTCTGGGCCTCGACCTGCGTCTGAGCCGATCGAATCGCGTTCGTGACCATCTTGGCCTCGATCGGGACATCGTCTGGAACGTTGAAACGCCGTAGGAAGGAATCGACCATGTCCGCCTTGAACAACCGCATGAGGTCGTCCTCGAGCGAGAGGTAGAACTGGGACTCACCTGGATCACCCTGACGACCGGAGCGGCCTCGCAACTGGTTGTCGATTCGGCGTGACTCGTGGCGTTCAGTGGCCAAGACGTACAAGCCACCGAGATTGATGACTTCGTCGTGCTCGGCTTTGACCGCATCTTGAGCTTGGGTCAGGGCATCAGGCCACGCAGCCTCGTAGGCCTCGGGGTCTTCGATCGGGGAAAGTCCGCGCTGCGTGAGAGCCGCAGCTGCCATGAACTCCGGGTTGCCACCGAGCATGATGTCGGTTCCACGGCCCGCCATGTTCGTCGCGACTGTGACGGCGCCTCGACGCCCCGCTTGGGCAACGATGGCCGCCTCACGCTCGTGGTTCTTCGCGTTGAGGACCTCGTGCGGAACACCGTTCTTCTTCAGTTCGGCCGACAGGTGCTCGGACTTCTCGACACTCGTGGTGCCGATGAGAACCGGCTGACCCTTCTGGTGCCGCTCGACCACATCCTCGACCACAGAATCGAATTTGGCCGACGCCGTGCGATAGACGAGATCAGGCTGATCGATACGAACCATCGGGCGGTTGGTGGGAATCGGCACCACGCCGAGGTTGTAGATCTGGTTGAACTCCGCGGCTTCGGTCATTGCCGTACCGGTCATGCCCGAGAGCTTGTTGTAAAGCCGGAAGAAGTTCTGCAACGTGACAGTGGCGAGGGTCTGATTCTCCGCCTTGATCTCGACGCCCTCTTTCGCCTCGATCGCCTGGTGCAGGCCTTCGTTGTAGCGACGACCCTTCAAAATGCGGCCGGTGTGCTCGTCGACGATGACTACGCCGCCGTCGAGGATGACGTAATCACGATCCTTCTTGAACAATTCCTTCGCGCGAATCGCGTTGTTCAAGAATCCGACAAGAGGAGTATTGACGGTGTCGTACAGGTTGTCGATGCCGAGTTGGTCCTCGACTTTGTCGATTGCTGATTCCAAAACTCCGATGGTGCGCTTCTTCTCATCGACTTCGTAATCAGTGTCCTTTTGGAGGATCTGCACGATCCGTGCGAATTCGGAGTACCAAGCGGTGGGTTGGTCGGCCGGTCCGCTAATGATCAGCGGTGTTCGGGCCTCGTCGATCAGAATTGAGTCGACCTCGTCGACGACGGCGAAGTTGTGTCCGCGCTGGACCATCTCGGACTTGGACCACGCCATGTTGTCGCGCAGGTAGTCAAAGCCGAACTCATTGTTCGTGCCGTAGGTGATATCCGCCGCGTAGGCAACCCGTCGCTGAGCGGGAGTCATTTGACTGACGATGACGCCGACCTCGAGGCCGAGGAAGCGGTGGATTCGACCCATCCACTCGGAGTCGCGCTCGGCGAGATAGTCGTTGACCGTGACAACGTGGACGCCATCACCGGACAGAGCGTTCAAGTAAGAGGGAAGTGTCGCAACCAGCGTCTTTCCTTCACCGGTTCGCATCTCAGCAATGTTCCCGAGGTGAAGCGCCGCGCCACCCATGATCTGGACGTCGTAATGACGCTGGCCGAGCGTGCGCCTGGCTGCTTCACGAACGGTGGCGAAAGCTTCGGGCATGAGGTCATCGAGACTCTCGCCATCTGCATACCGGGCCTTGAACTCGTCGGTCAATGCACGCAATTCTTCATCGGTGAGCGAGGTGTAGTCGTCTTCGATGGCATTGACGGCCTTCGCGACCGATTCGAGCTTACGAAGGGTTTTGCCTTCTCCCGCGCGCAGGATCTTGTCGAGCACTCCCACGTTGCGACCTTTCGACGCTGCCGCGCACACGCGGCCCGGATCGCAGGCGCCGGGCGCCTGCCATGACTTCGCCGGAATTTCCGTCATTCCAGCGACCTAGCCCCGTCATCGTAGTTCCCGCTGGAAGACTGGGCCGCATGGCATCCACGGACCCCGTCACGCTCAGCGACGGCTCCGTCCAGCTCCGCCCGCAGCCGGCTCCCGAGGGTGCTCTGTGCTGGAGTGTCGAGCGCGTGGGTGGATCTTCGACACTGGGGAACCTGACACTGCGCGATCAACAATCTCCCCAAATCCAGGGTTCCGCATGGACCCGGGCCTGGCTGGACGTCGATGTGCCCGCCAATGCCGATTCCGCGCGGATCAACTCCCTGGCGCAGGCGGTTCGACTGGTCTCCCAATGGGCATTCGCTGCCTTAGGACTCTCGGTAATCGCCTGGCGTGGCCCCACGATCCCCGCGCTTCGGGCGATCCTGCACACTGCCGGTTTCCACGTCCATCCACTCCCCCAGAGACGAAGTTGGGACTCCGAAGGCGGCGTGCAGGACGCCTGGTTCGCAGATCTCCTTCCGCACGACGCCGAACCCATCGGAGTACGCCCCCTGACTGCGCGCGAGCACCAGGTTCTGGCCCTGATGGCCCAGGGGCTTTCCAATCAACGCATCGCCCAGGCCCTAGGGATCTCGGAGAACACCGTCAAAAACCACGTCCGAGCCATCTTGGACGCCCTGCGCGCCACGTCCAGAACCGCGGCTGTAGTACTCGCCCTGCAAAGTGGACTCGTCGGTTTCACGCCACAGGGGTGACACCTTGCCCCAAGGGGCATCGATCATCCACAGGCCAAGGAACGAAAATCCACAACAGATCAATGCGAGCACCTGCCCTGCCCACGTCGGCTGCAGGCTCGCACCATGCACTCACTGACCACGGGCCTGGTCGATCTCGTCTTGGGTCGAGTATGTGCAGGATGCGAGGAGCCAGGATCGATCCTGTGTCTTTCCTGCGAGGCCGACCTCAGGCCCCGTCCACGTTGGCGACGCGACCTTGATCTGACCGACCTGGTGGCCGGCCTTCGGATTCCCGTCGCCTGCGCTTTGGACTATCGCGGCTCCGTGCGCAACGTGCTTTTTCGATACAAAGATCACGGCATACGAGGTCTCGCAAACGCCCTTGCACCTGCACTCGGTGCTTCCATTGAATACCTCAGCGCTAGCCACCCACCACTGAACAGCGACCCGATTCTCGTTCCTATACCCACCCGGCGCGTGAATCGTCGTCGGCGCGGGTTCGATCACATCCGACTCCTCGCCAAGACATCGACTATTAGGTCCCGCGGCCTGAAGGTTTCGTCGATTTTGCGCGACACACGATCTGATCAAGGGAGCAAGAGACTCGGGGCCGCTGACCGTGAGGTGCTTGCAAGTGGAGCCTTTACGACCACGTCGGGTCTGCCATCACCACAAAGATCGGTGTTTGTTGTCGACGACATCGTGACAACGGGGGCAACTGCCCGCGAAGCCGTCGCCACCTTGCTTTTGGCTGGCGTGCACGTGGCCGGTGTCGCGACCGTCGCAGGGACACCCTGAGAAACGATTACCCGGGGTAGGTCGGTGAAGCAGCGTTCACTCGACCCGACCAACTGCCGGTGGTGTTGTCGTACACGACACCATCAGCCGCAGCTACCAATGTCGGTAGCCCGGGAGCAGCGGCAAGGGACACCGGTCCCTCCGGGGCACCTTGCAAGAACACCGATCCGCGTCCGATGCTCACCTCGATGACCTGCAGGGCGCCTGCGCTCTCACTTCCCAAGACCGCGAGTGAATCGGCACTCGACCATGCAACGTCCACCACCTCGACCAGTTTGGACTCCACCCGGATGGGATCTTGAATCGCTATGCCCACTCTTCCGGTCGGTGATGTGCGAACAACCCGAGCGAGCAACACATTGGTGCGAGGTCCCGCCTGGACCAACAAAGCCACCCGGGTTCCGTCTCGTGACGGCACCGCGGCACGAAGAAGTTCCCCGGCGCGCAGACCCTCGACATCGATGGGGAACGAGCGGCCGGTGGGTGAATACAGCAGCAATTCACCGTCTGAATCGACCATCCAGAGGTTGTCCGGACCGTCGAAGGCCAAGGCGACCGGCTCGTTGATCGATGACAATTCAAAAAGACTTGCCCCAGGCAGGATCGGACCGGACCACATGCCACCGTCCACATCCACTCCGGCAATCCGGATCGAGCCCTCGGAGATCGCGATATCCACGAGCAACGGCTCACGGGTTCCGGCCTGTCCCGGTATCGGAATGGTCCCGTCGTCGATGATCTCTCGAACTCCGATAGTGGAAGCGACGTAGGCGGCTGTGCCAACACCCACGCCCGACGGGTCGACACTGGGCCATGCGTCTCTCGGCTGCGGGTTCACGACACCGGGAACAAAGAGGGGCTGTCCAGCGGAGGTGATATTCACCGCCTGGACGTCTGGGAGTTGTCGAAGCGTCCACACCAATTGCTGGGACAGCGCCTCGCGAGAGGCATCATCGGCTAGCTGGGCAGATGCGTCGAGGTCGACCTGCGCGATTCCCGCGTCGATGATCACCGCGTCGATGTTCAGGTCGACGCCATCGGGGAACCCGGTGCGGACTGCCGGCCGTAACCACTCGTTCGGCCCGTCCAAAAGCCGTCTGACCAGGGTCGTAGCGAGCCCGGGACCGATCACCGGAATCATCCGAGAGTCCGGGACCAAGATCTCGAAGGTTGGATTGAAGAAGTAAAGGGCGTAGGACCGAAAGGCCCGATCGACATCGTTTTGCGAGAGCAACAGCCCGTTCGGTAGCCGATCGATTCGCAGACCCTCCTCGGTCTCGATCAGCCCGAACGTTGTCGTGGCTTCAGTACCGGGTGCCTCGACCTGATAGCGACCGCTGGGCCCGATGACACCCGCTTGTGCCGCGGAAAAACGGATGTTCGGTCCCGACTCTGCGAGTGAGGGGGCACCCTCGTAAACAACGACTCCCGATGAAGAGTCCCACCGATCACTCGCCTCGGTCGTGAGGTATTGCCGGGCCACCGCGTGATCTCCGTCGAAGGAGGCGCTGGCGTCCAGGAAACCCTGAACGATCTCCGTAGCAGTCATATCGGGTCGGGGCGGTCGAGCAATAACTCGGATGAACTGATCGACGTTGTTCCCCGAGACCTGCTCCCCCTGCTGAATCGGCCCGCTGGTGGGGACCTGCGCGGTGAACGCCTGAGGCACGTTCCCGCAACCTGCCACGGCCAAAGACGCAACAACAACGAGCACGAGTTGCTTCACTGTCTCTCACCGCCGTCGTTATCCAAGGCCACCGTGACAACGATCGAATCCGGATCCGTAACCACGCTCTGGGGCAGCCGCTCGTCTTGACGCACACTGGGGCGGTCTCGACTGAAGGCACCGTCGGAATCGCTGCGATCTTCGCCCGGGTCGATGTCGGCAATTTCTTCCGACAACGGCAGCACCGCGTGGGTGACGGGTCCACCCGCAGAACGAGGAAGCGTCAAGCGGAAACACGCTCCCACGCCCGGCTCACCCCAAGCTTCGAGCCATCCCCCGTGCAGGCGGGCATCTTCCATGGCGATAGCCAAGCCCAGCCCCGTGCCGCCCGTTGTGCGCGCCCGAGCCGGATCCGCTCGCCAGAACCGATTGAAGACAAGCGCAGCCTCTCCGGGTCGAAGCCCCACGCCGAAATCGCGCACGGTCAGCGTGACAACATCCGGGTCACCTGCAAGTTCGACGAGGACTCCCGTTTCGTCGCCATGTTCGATCGCGTTGTCGACGAGATTTCGGACGATCCGATCTATGCGCCTGGCATCGCACACGACGTTGCACGGTCGCTCGTACGATGCGAACCGCACCCGCAGGTTCCGACTGTCCGCCAGCGGAACACTCCCGTCGATTACCCGCTGGACGAGGGTGGCGAGGTCGACGGAATCGCTGTCCAACTTCGCCGCACCAGCGTCGAAACGCGATATCTCCAGCAGATCGCTCAGCAATGCCTCGAACCGATCGAGTTGGTTCTGCAGAAGTTCCGCGGATCGGGCAACTTCGGGAGTCAGCGATTCGCGCGACTCGAATAGGACATCCGCCGCCATGCGAATAGTCGTAAGGGGCGTTCGAAGTTCGTGAGACACATCGGATACAAATCGTTGCTGGACTCTCGATAACTCCTCGAGTTGGGTGATTTGGCCATCGATGCTCTCGGCCATCTCGTTGAACGATCGAGCCAACTGCGCCAAATCGTCATCGCGCTTGATCGGTACGCGCTCGTCGAGGTTCCCCGACGATAGACGTTCGGCCGTGCGCGCGGCAGCACGCACGGGAACTACTACCTGTCGGGTGACCACCCATGCGACGACCCCGAGGAGTCCGACGAGTACTAATCCTGCGGCGAGGATGGAACTTCGCACCAGGTCGAGCGTTACCTGCTCCTGACTTAAGGGGAATAGGTAGTAGAGCTCGTAGGCGCCCACGGTCGGAATGCTCAGCGGGGCTCCAACAACAAATCCCGGGACCGCGCGCCCGTCGAGGAATCTGATCTCGGTGAACGTCCACGATTGTCGTTGAGTCTCGGTGACGGCCTGACGTAGGTCCGGCGGGATACTCGATACCGCCACGAGGTTGGTGCCACGTTCGGGCGCCCCGATGTTCGGAAGACTCGATAGCAACAGCACGTCGAACGTCGCGGGTGAGCCGGCGCGCGTCGCGAGGGACGTCACCACGGTGTCGACGAGTCTCGATGGTGAAGGAGTGGATGGTCCGGTGTCCGCGGCATCGAGAAGTCGTTGGGCTTCGCCGAGGCCTGCGGAAGCTTCACCAACGGCGCTGCGTTCCTTCGCTTCGAGCAAACCGGTAGTCACGCGCGAAAGGAGAAGCAAGCCCAGCGCTCCCACGACAACGATCGACAAAACGAGCGTTGTGCTCGTGACACGGATGAACAACGAACGACGCCACAGGCGCCGGATGGCGCGGGGGAAGAAAAGCAGGATCCGTCCCATGATCACATCAGGCGGGACCGGCCTTGTACCCAACTCCTCGAACGGTAAGAACGATTTCCGGAGCCTCGGGGTCGCGCTCGATCTTGGCCCTTAGACGTTGGACGTGAACGTTGACCAAGCGGGTATCGGCTGCGTGGCGGTATCCCCACACCTCCTGCAGCAGCGCCTCGCGGGTGAACACCTGCCCCGGACGTTTAGCCAGGCAGGCCAGGAGGTCGAATTCGAGAGGCGTGAGCGATATCACTTCACTTCCCCTTCGAACTGTGTGCCCGTTCACGTCGATCGACAGATCGTGAATCGAGAGAACCTGCGAGCCGATGTCGTCGGTGCGGCGGATTCTGGCGCGAATCCGTGCGACGAGTTCCTTGGGCTTGAAGGGCTTGACGATGTAGTCGTCGGCGCCGGACTCGAGCCCTACGACTACATCGATGGTGTCGGACTTAGCGGTCAGCATCACGATGGGCGTTCCGGACTCAGCTCGAATTGAGCGACATACGTCGATGCCGTCGCGACCGGGCAACATCAGGTCGAGCAAGACCACGTCCGGCTTGGACGCACGAAATGCATCGACCGCCGAGTTGCCATCCGCGCAGAAGACCGGGTCGAATCCCTCGCCACGCAACACGATTCCGAGCATCTCTGAAAGGGCCGCGTCGTCGTCGACGACCAGAACGCGCCCACGAGCCCGAGGGGCCGAGGAATTGGTGCTCATGAGCCTATGGTGTCACTTCCGGTACTCCGAGGAGTACAACGAGTGCAGCCGGGGTGTTATTCACCCCATGGGCGACCATCGATGCCCCCAGGGATCCGGTCTTCCATCGCACCAGCCCATACATCACACCGATGGGTAGGAGCAGAAAGAACCGGATGGGTTCGAAGTGGAAGACGGAGAAAGCAACGGCCGTAATGGCGATGGTCCAGAAGGCTCCCAGGCCCTTCTTTCGCAACGAGTTGTAGAGCATTCCACGGAAAGCGATCTCCTCGACTATCGGTGCTCCGACCATGACCAAGATCGCAAAAACCAACAGCGCCAGGAAGGGGCCCTCGTCGCGAAGCTCCAGTGCGACATCCCCTGCGGCGGACGAGAAGTCCCCGGCGATGGACTGTGTGATCAGCGCTACGACGGCGGCGAGCATGAGACCCACGACTCCAGCCGAGACACCCCAGCCGACGTCGCTCCATGTCAGTCGAAAACCCAGATCAATGCGCGGGCCATTGCCCTTCCACCGCGTCACCAGAAGCGGCCAGCCCGCTAACGCCAGCCACGGCACCAGGGTGCCGACAACTGCGGTGATGGCGAGCGGAGCGTCCAGCAAGAGCAGCGGTACGGCTGCTCCTAAACCCAGGACGATCGCGGCCGCGATGGTGATGATCGCCGATCCGATCCCCCAGGTGGGGGTACGAAGTTCTTCACCGCGCTCTTCGGCCTCGGCGACGGTGACAGGACACCCCGGGTAGGCCGCGCCAGGTCCACTTTCGACCAAGGAGGGGTCGCCCACGGGTGCGTCCATTTGCCTATTCTGCGCGACGCCCCCGACACCCACCGCCTGGCCGGCGACCTAGGGCCGGCTGGGTCTCAGGCGAGGACGGCGGACAACTCTCCGAGCCGCGAGGGGAGAACGCGGTACCAGGTCCAGTAGCCGCGCTTCTCGGCCATCACCAGCCCGGCACCGGCGAGCACCTTCAGGTGATGGCTCACGGTCGGCTGCGCCAAGGCCAACGGCTCGGTGAGGTCGCACACGCACGCTTCACAGTTGGGCATAGATCGAAGCAGCGCGAGGATCTGCAATCTCGCTGGATCGGCGACCGCCTTCAACAAACCCGCCAGTTCCTCAGCCGTCGCTCGGGCTATCGGTGCACCGAGGCCGGAGGGGCAACAGGCGGGACCCCCGACCACGGGAGCGTCCCGAACGATCGGGCGACAGGCACCGCGCTGGACACTGGCCGAACTGCTCGCGACTGGCACCCGTCCATATTGACATATGTCTATATGGATGCCAAGGTCCTTCCGTGGCGCGCCGTCTCTTCGCGGAGTACCTCGGGACCGGAATGCTCGTGGCTGCCGTCGTCGGCAGCGGCATCATGGGGACCCTCCTGAGCAGCGATGCCGCTGTCGTCTTGATCCTGAACATGATGAGCACGATCCTCGCCCTGGGCGTTCTCATCTGGATGCTGGGCCCGATCTCGGGTGCCCATTTCAACCCGGCGGTCACCGCCGTGACTTTGGTCAAACGCGAGATCCACGTACCCGAAGGTCTCGCCTACCTCGCGTGCCAGATCCTCGGCGGACTCTCCGGCGTCGCGCTCGCCAACGTCATGTTCGATCTACCCGCCTTCGACCCGTCGTCCAACGCTCGCAACGGCTTCCCCATCTGGCTCGGGGAGATCGTCGCGACGGCCGGCTTGATCCTGATCATCGGCGCGCTCACCCGCACCGGACGGGGACACCTCGGGCCGCTGCTGGTTCCCGCGTGGATCGGCGCCGCCTACTTCTTCACGTCGTCCACGTCCTTCGCGAACCCAGCCGTCACCATCGGAC
>CAZVWA010000016.1:0-3484 GCA_964631085.1 uncultured Rubrivirga sp. | reverse complement strand
GCCTACTTCTTCACGTCGTCCACGTCCTTCGCGAACCCAGCCGTCACCATCGGACGATCGATGACCGATACCTTCACCGGCATCGCGCCCAGCGATGTCCTGCCCTTCATCGCTTTCCAGCTCATCGGTGCTGCCGTCGGTGCACTCCTGACCGAAATCCTTTATCCGCGCAAGCACCCCGAACCGCTCGACCTTCCCGACCCAGTCCATGAAAGAGGCTGACATGTCCGAAAAGCCCTCCGTGCTGTTCGTCTGCGTCCACAACGCCGGCCGATCCCAAATGGCCGCGGCCTACCTCGCTTCCCTGTCCGGCGGCCGCATCGAAGTGCGCTCAGCCGGATCGGCGCCGGGCGACTCCGTGAACCCAGCTGCCGTCGAGGCGATGGCCGAGGAGGGCATCGATATCAGCGCCGAGATCCCGAAGGTGCTCACCACCGAGGCGGTGCAGGAGTCCGACGTAGTGATCACCATGGGCTGCGGCGACACCTGTCCGGTCTTCCCGGGAAAGCGCTACGAGGATTGGGTGCTCGAGGATCCCGCGGGCAAGGGCGTCGACTCCGTGCGCCCTATCCGCGACGAGATCAAGCTGCGCATAGAAGCACTCATCGACGATCTCCTCCCCTAGTTTTTCCGATGCGGCGTCAGGCGTCGGGGGTGAGTGGAGGCGGCACAACCACGATTTCGCCTAGGCTCGCCGGTATGGCGAGCATCGACCTCAACGCCGATGTCGGCGAGGAATGCGGGGACGACGACGCACTGTTCGACATTGTCACCACGGCCAACGTGGCCGCGGGAGGTCATGCAGGCGGAGGGGCCGTCCTTGTTGAGACGGTCGAGAGTTGTGTGGCGCGCAACGTCGCCGTTGGAGCACACCCCTCCTACCCTGACCGCGAGAACTTCGGTCGCCTATCCAGGCACGGCGAGTACGACTCGAAGACGCTGACTGAACTAATCCGAACTCAGATACTCGATGTCGCTGCCGCATGCGCCGCATCGGGCACAACGCTGACGCACGTGAAAGCGCACGGCGCGCTCTACCACGACATCGCGCGCGAATCCGAAGCCGCAGACGCCTTTCTCGCAGCGGTGCGGGACTCGGCGAAGGACCTTGATGCAGACCTCTACGTGACGGGTTCGCCGAACTCGAGCCTGCATTCAGCAGCGCAGGCTCACGATGTCGCGTTCGTCGCCGAAGCGTTCATCGATCGTCTCTACCATCCGGACGGAACACTGGTATCGCGCTCACAACCAAACGCTGTCCACGCCGATCCCCAGACGGCCCTGACGCAGGCAACCAGCATTGCGCTCAAGGGTTGCGTCCAGACGAGCGATGGAACCGTGATCGATCTGACCGCACAGACGCTGTGCGTGCACGGAGATTCCCCCGATGCCGTTGCGATAGCTCGAGCCGTGCACCAGCAGCTCACGGAGCACGGCGTGACAATTTCCCCCGTCACTCGCGTCATCAACTAGATCGTGAGCGGCATCGTGCAGCACGCAGCATGGTTCGGTGACCGCGCGGTCTTGGTCCAGCTGAATTCCACCGCCGAACGCGAATCGATAACTTCATGGTTGGCCCTTCGGATGCCCGACGCACTCATCCGCCGCGGAATGGCATCAGTACTCGTCGAAATGCCCGCCCCAGATCCGCAGCTGCTCGCAACGGTCGAGCATCACCTATCGGCCCTCGATCAGGCAGCAACCGGGCTTGTCGAGGGAGAACAGGTACTCATCGTCACTAGTTACAGCGGCGCAGATCTTGCCGACACGGCGGCCTTCTTCCGCGTCACACCTAGCCAACTCATCCGTGCTCACACCAGCCAAATCTGGCTCGTGGCAATGATGGGCTTTGCGCCCGGCTTCGGTTACCTCGAACCACTCGACGATCCGCTACTGCCGTGGGCAACCCTCCCGCGTCGCGACAACCCTCGCGAACAAGTCCCAAGAGGAAGCGTGGCTTTGGCGGCTGGCATGAGTGCGGTGTACCCGAGTTCCTCACCCGGGGGTTGGCATCTCTTGGGAACTACGACGACGAAACTCTTCGACCCCACCGATGACGCGAATCCCACACTCTTGCGCCCGGGTCTCACGGTGCGTTTCATTGACGATGCGGACGGACGTGCGTCATGAGCAAGTCCACCAGCGGAATTCCCATCGCCACGGTTCAACGCGCCGGTTTGGTAACCACGCAGGACATCGGTCGAATCGGATTCGCGGATATCGGTGTGCCTGGTTCAGGTGCCTGGCACCAAGCTCGGCATCGTTTGGCTGTCACACTCGTGCATGACCACATCGAGGATATGTATCTGCCTTATCCCACATTCGAGATCCTCAATGTCGGTCTGTCCCTTGCTCTCCACGAGCCGCAGGTCATTGCAGTTGTCGGATCGGCGGATGTGCGCATTGATGGAAGGCCTGCAGTAACCGGCGTCGCAATGCACATCTCAGCGGACTCGGTGCTCGAGATCGACCATCTTGGACCAGGTCCGGTCTACCTTGCGCTGTCTGGTTGGCAGCCTGAGCGAATACTGCGGTCCGCCGCTACCGATTCCTTCTCCCGCCTTGGCGGGCCCTGTGGGGACGGAGCACCCATCAAGCGCGGACAAGACCTGCTCGGGCACCCTGATGTCGAGACGCGCCACGTTGGTTCTTTCGTGCGGGCACCGCAACACTCGGTGAACGGCATGTCGGTCATCGCCTACGACGATGGACTCGCAGCAGCCTTGTGCGAAGAGCCATGGCACGTTAATGCCACCGCCCGTTCCGGTGTGCGGCTGAGCGGTCCGGAACTCCCCATGCCGCAGCCGATTCCGAGCATGCCCGTTGTACCCGGTGCAATCCAACTGACTCCAGATGGCACCGCGATCGTGCTCGGTCCCGACGGCGGCCTGACCGGCGGTTATCCCATAGTCGGCGTCGTCGCCAGCGCGCACCTAGACCACATGGCCGACCTCGAACCCGCCCAGCAGGTCGTCTTCACCCGCATTGATCCAGCTTCAGCATTCGAGGAGTTCATTGCTCGCGAAAGGGCTATCGCCTCGGCGATCGTTCGCCCCGATGCCCTGACCTAGAACTCCACCACCCTCCCCGATTCGGCGGCCGTTAAAGCAGCAAAATCTCGATTTCGAGTGCTACAAGTGACGCCACATCGGGGAAAGTGGACGCGGAAAAGACGATGGGGCCGCACCCGAAGGTGCGACCCCATCGTGGGAGGCGGTGTTGCTGGTCGTGCTGGTTGAGACCTAGTAGCGGTAGTGGTCGGGCTTGTACGGCCCAGCCACGTCCACGCCGAGGTACTCGGCCTGCTGCTTGTTCAACTCGGTGAGGTGAACGCCGAGTGCATCGAGGTGCAAACGGGCAACCTTCTCGTCGAGGTGCTTGGGCAGCGTGTAGACGCCGATCGGGTACTCATCACGCTTGGTGAACAGCTCGATCTGCGCGAGCACCTGGTTGGTGAAGGAGTTGCTCATCACGAACGAGGGGT
>CAZVWA010000015.1:0-18959 GCA_964631085.1 uncultured Rubrivirga sp. | reverse complement strand
CGGAGGTTTCCGACGAAGTCCAGTGGAGCGTTCTGAAAGAGATCGCCGACCTCGAGGACTAACCCCCTCCCGCGAACTTGCAGTCTGACAGCGCGAACCTGCACTCTCCGCCGTCGAACTTGCAGTGTGAGAGCGCGAACCTGCACTCTCCGCCGTCGAACTTGCAGCCTGAGTAATCGAATTTGCGCGCGCACGTGCGAAGGCACTTCATCAGCCTTCCGCTGGGGGCTTTCGTGCAGGTTCGCGCTGTCAGGCTGCAGGTTCGCGCTGTCAGACTGCAAGTTCGCGCTCTCACAGCGCAAGTTGGGCGCGGACTGAGAGGGGTGCGTCGTCGGAGCTGGGGACCAGTATCAATTCAGTGATAGTGCCGGCGGCGGCAAGGTCCGAGCGTGCTTGACCGAGAAGTTCGATGTCTGCCGCTGTTCCTTCCACGGTCGCCTCTGCGACGGCCGCTTTCATCGATGCCTTGGCATCGGACTTGGCTTTGCGAACGCCGCTGAGCGCCTGACCGGTGATGTCCAATAGCCGAACGTTGCCGTTCGCGGCGATGTCGAGTTCGTCCAGGCTCGGCCAGGATGCACGGTGGATCGAGGAATCGTCGTCGTGCATCCACGACCACACCTCCTCGGTCGTGAAGGGCAGGAAGGGTGCGAACAGTCGAAGTTGCACCGACAGCGCGAGAACGAGAGCAGCCCTGGCGCTGTTCGCGGCATCCTCACCTTGACCTCCGTACGCACGTTCCTTCACGAGCTCTACGTAATCGTCGGTGAATGTCCAAAAGAACGTCTCGGCCAATTCCAGCGCGCGGGCGTAGTTGTAGTCCTCGAAGGCGTCGGTTGCTTGTCGGACCACGTTACGTAGCGAAGCGAGCATCGAAAGATCGAGCGGTTGCGTAACCGCGGAGGCGTCGTTGACGACCCCCATCGAGAGGACGAACTTGCTGGCATTGAGGATTTTGATGGCTAGTCGGCGACCGATCTTCATCTGTCCGATGTCGAATGCGGTGTCGGTGCCGGGGCGTCCCGAGGCAGCCCAGTAGCGAACGGCATCGGAGGAGTACTCGTCCAACAGACCCATGGGGGTGACGACGTTGCCCTTGGATTTGCTCATCTTCTTGCGGTCCGGATCCAGGATCCAGCCGGAGATCGCGGCGTTGGTCCAGGGCAGGCAGTCGTCCTCGAGGTGCGCACGGACCACGGAGGAGAAAAGCCAGGTGCGGATGATCTCGTGCGCTTGCGGGCGAACGTCCATCGGATACACCCGGGCCCACAGGTCCGGGTCGCGCTCCCAGCCACCGGCGATCTGTGGACTGAGCGAACTCGTGGCCCAGGTGTCCATCACGTCCGGGTCGCCCATGAAGCCGTTCGGCTTGCCGCGCTGATCCTCGGTGAATCCGTTGGGAACATCGCTTGACGGATCGATAGGAAGTTGGTCCTCGCTCGGGATGAGGGGAGCCTCGTAGTCGGGGTTGCCATCGGCGTCGAGTCGGTACCAGACCGGCAGTGGAACACCGAAGAACCGCTGACGCGAGATGAGCCAGTCGCCGTTGAGACCCTCGACCCAGTTTTCGTAGCGGACTTTCATGTGATCGGGGTGCCACACCAGTTCGCGGCCGCGGGCGAGCAACTGCTCGCGCAGTTTCGGTTCCCGGCCACCGTTGGTGATGTACCACTGACGGGTGGTGACGATCTCGAGCGGCTTGTCACCCTTTTCGAAGAACTTCACCGGGTGCGTGATGGGTTTCGGTTCGCCCTCGATGTGGCCGGTCTCGTTCAAGATCTCCACCATCCGCTCCTTGGCGGTGAAGGCGGTCGCTCCGGCGATTCGCTCGTAGAAGCCTTGCGCCGCAGGAGACTCGATCCACGCCGGCGTCTCGCGGAGCACGCGACCGTCCCACCCGATGATCGGGCGGGTGGGCAACTGCAACTCCCGCCACCAGGTGACGTCGGTGAGATCGCCGAACGTACAGATCATCGCGATGCCCGAACCCTTCTCGGGATCGGCGAGTGCGTGTGCGACGACGGGAACTTCAACATCGAAAGCTGGTGTGCGCACGGTGCTGCCGAACAGAGGCTGGTAGCGCTCGTCATCGGGGTGAGCGACGAGGGCAACGCACGCGGCAAGCAGTTCCGGGCGAGTGGTCTCGATGAACACCCGGTTGCCGTCGTCCTGGCTCGTTACCGGGAAGCCGATGCGGTGGTAGGCGCCGTCGCGTTCGCGATCTTCGAGCTCGGCCTGTGCGACCGCGGTGCGGAAGGTGACGTCCCACAGGGTCGGCGCCTCCGCCTGATAGGCCTCACCGCGAGCGAGGTTGCGTAGGAAAGCGAGTTGGCTGGTGCGCTGGGCGTTGCGATCGATCGTCTGGTAGGTCTGAGTCCAGTCGATGCTCAATCCCATGCGACGCCACAGTTCCTCGAAGGCCTTCTCGTCTTCGACAGTTAAGCGCTCGCATAACTCGACGAAATTGCGTCGGCTGATCGGCAACTGGTTCTTCGCGTCCGGCTTCTCCGGCGGCTCGAAGTTCGGGTCGTAGGGAAGCGATGGATCGCAGCGCACTCCGTAGTAGTTCTGCACGCGTCGCTCGGTCGGGAGACCGTTGTCGTCCCACCCCATCGGGTAGAAGACTTCGAACCCACGCATGCGCTTATAGCGGGCCATGCAGTCGGTGTGCGTGTAGGAGAAGACGTGACCAACGTGCAGCGAGCCGCTGACCGTCGGTGGGGGAGTGTCGATCGAATAAACCTGTTCTCGGGTCTTCGAGCGATCGAATCGGTAGGTGCCCTGGTCTTCCCAAGCGGTCGCCCACTTGGCTTCGACCCCGTCCAGACTCGGCTTATCCGGAACCTTCGGTGACGTCGAGGCAGCGGGTAATGACGTCGGTGCGGACATGGTGGCTCATCCTAGGAGGAGTGCCTCGTGGCTACGCTCGCATGGTGGACCTCTCGCGCCTATGGGCCGAACTCGATTCGCGTTGGCCCGAATCGATCATCGAGCCATCGCTCACCCGGATCGTCTCGGTCATGGAACTTCTCGGTGATCCGCAGCGCGCTTATCCGGTGATCCAGATAGCCGGCACGAATGGCAAAACCTCGACAGCTCGCATGATCGATTCGGTGCTGCGCTCGTACGGGTTGCGTACTGGCCTGTTCACCTCACCGCATCTGATCGATGCCCGAGAGCGGATCCAGCTCGATGGTGAACCCATCTCCGAAGAGCGGATGCTCGATACGTGGAACGACATCGAGCCGTACATCCGCCTCGTCGACAAGAATTCCACGGAGTCCGGCGGTGTCCGGCTTTCCTACTTCGAAGTGATCACGGCACTGGCGTATGCCGCATTCGCCGATGCCCCCGTCGACGTCGCGATCATCGAGGTCGGCATGGGAGGCACGTGGGACGCGACATCCGTCGCCGCCGCATCGGTTGCGGTCATTACGCCCATCGGTATGGATCATGCGGACTACTTGGGCGACACCATTGCGCAGATCGCCGGAGAGAAGGCAGGGATCATCGCTCCCGGGTGCACGGCCGTGACTTCGGTGCAGAACGACGAAGCACGCGAAGTAGTGGCCACACGGGCTCGTGAACTCGACGTGTCCTTGAAAGTAGAGGGCGAGGACTTCGGTTTGCTCTCACGCGAAGTGGCGGTGGGCGGTCAACTGGTTTCCATGCGAGGACTTCGCGGGGACTACGACGACGTCTTCGTTCCGTTCTTCGGCGAGCACCAAGCATCCAACGCGTGCGTCGCGCTCGCTGCGGTTGAAGCTTTTCTTGGATCAGGCGAGGGGTCCTTGGACGTCGACCTCGTCCGCGAAGGCTTCGCATCCGCCGAGACAACAGGCCGATTGCACGCCGTGCGTCTTGACCCGACCGTTCTCATCGATGCTGCCCACAACCCACATGGCGCACGTGCCCTGGCCGCAGCCATTCACGATTCCTTCACCTTCGATCGGCTCATCGGAGTGGTGGGCCTGCTGTCCGACAAGGACGCCGGTGGTGTCCTGGAAGCACTCGAACCGGTCCTCGACGCACTGATCGTCACCAACCCCGCCTCACCTCGAGCACTACCGGCCGAGGATCTCGCAGCCTTGGCCGAGGACTACTTCGGCGGAAAAGACGTGGTGGTCGAACCGGAACTTCTTAACGCCGTTGATCGCGCCATGGGTATCGTCGAAGCCGACGGGGAAGCCGGCGGCACGGGCGTACTCATCACCGGATCGGTTGTCTTGATCGGCGATGCGCTGCGCCTGTTCGCCCGAGATACGCGGCGACCCGAGATGCAGGCCGATTTCGACGACGACATGATGGACTGATGCGGGTCCTGGGTTCCACCGTCCTCGTCCTCGAGGCGATCATCGTTTTCCTCGCCGCGCTCGTAGCTGCGGGCACGGGGGCCGTCGACGGCATGGGGCGGTCCCTGCTGATCGGCGGGGTGCTCGCGATCCTTCTCATCGCCGGTGCCGGAACATTGGGGCGGCGCTATGGAATCACCGTCGGCTGGGTCCTGCAGGGCTTCGTGCTCGCCTGGGGATTTTGGGTACCTGCGATGTGGGTGGTCGGCGGGATCTTCGTCGTCCTGTGGTTCTTCGCCGTTCGTAACGGCACCAGGATCGACGCTCTGCGCGCGCAGCGGGCCGCCGAAGCGGACGGTGCAGGCGATCCGGAAGCCAGCAACTAGGCTCTCGCCCCGATATCTGCCCCACATCCGGAAGGAAGCCTCGTGACCGAGCGCACCCTCGTCCTCATCAAGCCCGACGGAGTTCAGCGCGGACTCGTCGGCGAAGTCCTGGCCCGCATCGAGCGCAAGGGATTCGGCATCGTCGCCCTGGAGATGCGCACCCTCGAGCGTGCCGTTGCCGAGGAGCACTACGGCGAGCACAAGGACAAGCCCTTCTTCGGTGATCTCGTCGACTTCATCACCGGTGGCCCGCTCGTGGCCGCTGTTATCGAAGGCCCCGAAGCGATCGCGTCGTGGCGCGCCATGATGGGCGCGACCAACCCGGCCAACGCCGCTCCCGGCACTATCCGCGGCGATCTCGCGACGGAAACGCAGATGAACGTCACCCACGGGTCGGATTCCCCGGAATCGGCGGCGCGCGAGATCGCACTGTTCTTCCCCGCGCTCGGCTAAGCGGCACCGATGAGCCTTATCGGCCCATCGTTGATGGAGTGGCCCGGTCGAGTTCGTTCCTCGTTCCCCCTGGTGATCGGTGGTCTGGCCGTCGGAGCCGTGGTCGCGCCGACCCTGCTCGCGCGCGGAACCCTGCGTGCGGTCCGTGGCGAGGGTCCGCGGGCTTCGACGATCGCCGGGGTGGGTGTGGCTGTCGGCGGCCTTGTTGCAGGTGGGCGTATCGCGCGCACCCGTTTCATTCGCAAGACGCGTGACGCAGCGCGGGTGATCGATCCGGGCTTCGTCGACCCGCCTACCAGCGGTTTGGTCTCGACCGGTCCCGGTTCCCTGGTCACCGCGAGCGACGTCGGCCGCGAGGGAGCGCGCTATGTCGGTACGTCGACAGCAGCCTGCGACGTGAAGTTCGTGACGGGCCGAAAGCAAACCGTCGAACCCATCCGGGTCTTCATCGGGCTAGACGCCGCACCCACAATCGACGAACGCGTCGACATGGCGATGGCCGAATTGCGTCGAACCGGTGCGTTCGATCGATCCCGCCTGGTCATTCAAGCGCCGGCGGGTACCGGTTATGCGAATGCGACTCCGGTGGATGTTGTCGAACTTTTGACGCGAGGTGATTGCGCTTCCGTCGCCGTGGGCTATGGACTGTTACCGAGCTTCTTGTCCTTGAACCGTGTTGAGATCGCGCGTCGGACGCAACTCGCGTTGTTGAACGCAATCGCCGAGGAGTGCCGGTCACGCACTAGCTGTCCGCGACTGCTGTTGTACGGCGAGAGCCTCGGTGCGAAAGTTCAGCAGGCCGCGTTGCCGGGGGGTATCCACGATCTCGACCGTCTCGGAATCGATGCGGCGCTGTGGGTGGGTACTCCCGGAGGCGCGGACTACGACGACGCCCACCTCGCATTCGGTCCGGTTGCCGTGACGCTCGACCATCCCGAGCAATTGCCGAACGTGCTGCGCGATCTACCCGATCCGCGCGTGTGGTTCCTCGAACACGATGGTGATCCGGTGGTGAGATTTCGTCCGGACCTTGCCTACGCGCGCCCGGCGTGGCTTTCTCCGGCGCAGGGGCGCGGCGTTCCGGCGGACATGGCCTGGCGCCTGGGGATCACCTGGGCCCAGGTCCTGGTGGACACGGTTTTCGCCACGGATGTGACCCCCGGTGACTTCCAAAGTCGCGGTCACGACTACCGCGCGGACCTCGGTGCGGTCGCCACGGCAGCCTTCGGGCTGGCCGAGACCGACGCCGAGCCCGGGTGGGCCGACAGGCTCGAGATTCGCCTCCGGGAACTGGAGGTACGACGGGCCGAGCGGGTGAGGGGTAGCCTTGAGGCCCAACGCCCCCGGGCGCCGGAAGATCCTTCCCCGTAGAGAGGCTCGCCCTATGCCTGCCAGCACCTCGTTCGTCGGCCGCGATATGGCCGTCGACCTGGGCACGGCCAACACCCTCGTCTACGTCCGAGGACGCGGAATCGTGCTGAACGAGCCCTCCGTGGTGGCGATCAACAGCAACTCCGGCGGCATCCTCGCGGTGGGGTCCGAAGCCAAGCGGATGATTGGTCGCACTCCCGGCAGCATCGTCGCCATCCGTCCGCTGAAGGACGGCGTGATCGCGGACTTCGACACCACCGAGCGCATGCTTCGCTACTTCATTCAGAAGGTGCATCGCCGACGTCACCTTGCCAAGCCCCGACTGATCGTTTGTGTTCCGTCGGGCATTACCGGTGTAGAACAGCGTGCGGTCAAGGACGCTGGCTATGCCGCGGGAGCGCGCAAGGTGTTCATCATCGAAGAGCCGATGGCGGCGGCGATCGGTGCCGGGCTCCCGGTTCACGAGCCGACCGGCAACATGGTCGTCGACATCGGCGGTGGAACGTCCGAGGTTGCTGTGATCTCGCTCGGTGGGATCGTCACGAGCCTGTCCGTTCGCGTCGGTGGTGACGAGCTGGATAACTCGATCATCCAGTACATCAAGAAGGAGTACTCGCTGATGCTCGGCGAGCGCACCGCGGAGGAAATAAAGGTCGCGATCGGTTCGGCGTTCCCATTGCCGGACGAACCGCACGCCGAAATCCGCGGTCGCGACCTCGTCACCGGCCTGCCACGGACCATCGTGGTCTCGGCCGAGGAAATCCGTCGCGCGATGGACGAGCCGGTCAACGCGATCGTCGACGCAGTGAAGGCGACCCTGGACCGAACGCCTCCGGAACTTTCCGGCGACATCATGGATCGTGGCATCGTCCTGACCGGTGGTGGAGCCCTGCTGAAGGGGCTCGATGAGCGACTCCGGCACGAGACCGGCATGCCGATCATCGTTGCCGAGCGTCCGTTGGAGTGTGTGGCCCTGGGATCGGGCAAGTGCGTGGAGGAATTCGAGGCGTTGCAGCAGGTCCTCGTCTCCGAACCCCGAAGATAGTCACGGCAGACCGCACGTCGCGGTCACCTTGATCGAACGAGGCGAGGAAGACTCGACACATGCCCTCTCGCAGGATCCGGATCACGATCGCGACGCTCATCGTGGCGTCGCTGACGTTCGTGATCTTGGACCTCCGCGGTGGTGAGGGTCCGCTGTCTAGTGCCCGCGCCGCGGCGAGTGCGGTCATCGGTGCGATCCAAGAAGGCGCGAACGTCGTCGCGTCACCGTTCACCGGTGCGGGTGATTCCTTCTCCACCTGGCGCGATCAGGCGAACCAGATCACGGACCTGAAGGCCGAGAACGCCCGGCTGACGGAGGAACTTCGCTCGACACTGTCGGATCGAGCTCGAGCACGTGCGCTCGATGATCTTTTGCGGGTCGCGTCCGCCGGGAGGTACCGCGTGACGCCGGCGGAAGTGATCAGCGTCGGTCCGGCGCAGGATTTCGCGTGGACGGTGGGTATTGATGCCGGTTCACTCGATGGCATCGAGAAGGACATGACCGTCATCAACGGGGAAGGTTTGGTAGGCCGGGTCCTCAAAGTCAATTCGACGACGTCGACCGTTGTGTTGTTGGTCGATGCGTCGTCGGCGGTCGGCGGTCGAGTCGCGACAACCGAGGAAATCGGAATCGTCTCGGGAACCGGCCGACAGGATTCACTGGACTTCCAACTGCTGGACCCACTGGCCGAGTTGGTGATCGGGGATGCGTTGGTGACATTCGGTTCACGCGGAGGCCGTCCCTACTCACCGGGTATCCCGATTGGGGAAGTCGTCGATATCACCGGCACCGCGGGCCAGTTGGCGCGCGTTGCCACGGTGCGTCCGTTCGCGAACGTCTCGAAGCTCAGTGTGGTGGGGGTCATCGTGCGACCTCCGCGCGAAGATCCGCGCGACTCGGTGTTGCCGCCGCGCGCATCCGATGACTCGAGAAGCGACGATGCCAACAACGACGATTCCAGCAACGACGAGCAACCGACCGACGAGCAACCAGCCGACGAGGCAGCGAACGACGGCGCCGAAACGAACGGGAACTGATCGGTGCTCTTTCGACAACTCGTGGTCATCGGATCGCTGCTCCTCGTAGCGGTGGTCCTGCAAACCTCGGTGCTGAGCCGTCTTGGATTGCCGGGGGCGACGCCGGACCTCGTCGTTGTGACGGTGGTGGCGGTAGCCCTGGCTCTGGGCCCGGGCCCTGGCGCACTGACCGGTTTCCTCGGGGGCGCCCTGATGGACATCGCCACACCTTCGGACTCGATCCTCGGCCTTGCCTCGATCGTTTTGGTGGGCGTCGGTCTCGCGGTGGGTGTCGCGGTCGATCGCGAGGACTCCTCGATCTGGACGCTGTCGCTCATCTCCGGTGCGGCATGCGGGGCGGCCACGCTGGGCACCGCGCTGCTTAGCGCCGTGCTCGGCAGCGAGCGGATCATCTGGGCGTCGGTGCCGGGTGTGACCCTGACCACAGTGCTGTACGGGCTTATCCTCGGGAGAGTGATGATCCCCCTCGTGGGGATGCTGTCACGACGGCTGGTGCCCGAGGCGTATCTCGACTAGGGAACATCGAGGGGCGCCCGAGCGTCCGAGGGTCGGAACGGTCGAATGTCCGGGTTCTCCGAGGCCGGAGCGGACGAGGCGGACGGGAGGTGTCGATGAGTCAGCGGTCCAACCTGAGGCTGTTCGTCCTCGGCGCGCTGATGGTCTCCCTCGTGCTCACCCTGCTCGGTCGGCTCTTCTACCTGCAGGTCCTCACCGGTGAGGAGTACAAGACGGCCGCGGTGAACAACACCGTTCGAGAGGTCGTCGAACCCGCGGTTCGAGGTTTGATCCTCGACCAGGCCGGCCGCCCGCTCGTATCCAACCGAACGTCGCTGGTCATCACCGTCGACAAGATCGAACTCGGGCGCGAACCCGACGGCGGGGAAGCGGCGATCCAGCGGCTGGGGAACATCCTTGATATTCCTGCCGAGGGCATAGCCGACCGGCTCAAACCCTGCGGCAGCGAGGGCGCAAAGCCGCCGCCGGTGTGCTGGAACGGTTCGCCGTATCAACCGGTACCGATCGCCCAGGACGTCGATCCGCAGATTGCCCTCAGCATCATGGAACAGGGCCAGCTCTACCCCGGGGTGAACGCGCGACTGGACGCCATACGCGAGTACCCGGCACCTTTCAACGTCAACGCAGCCCATCTCCTGGGCTACCTCGGTCCGGTAACGGAGTCCCAACTCGACGATCAAGGTCCGACAACGGCGTTCGATCGACTTCGCCGCACCGATGTGGTGGGTCGGTCCGGACTCGAGGCTTACTACGACGAAGAAATCCGCGGAAAGCCCGGAGTCACCACGCTCGCTGTCGATACCGCGGGCCGGGTAACCGGAACGCTGGAGGAGTTCGCGCCCCAGCCCGGCGACTACCTCATCTCGAGTCTGGACGCGCATTTGCAGTCCGTGGTCGAGGAGCAACTCGTCGCTGCGATCCAACGGGCGCAACGTCAGGGAAACCCCGGTGATTCGGGCGCTGCCGTGGTGGTGGACGTCAAGACCGGTCGCATTCTCGCGATGGCGAGCTACCCCACCTACGACCCTTCGATTTGGGTCGGCGGGGTAACGCAAAAGCAGTTCGACAAACTCATGAAGTCCGGATCCTTGGCGTCGAACGCCACGCAGGGCATCTTCGCGCCGGGCTCCACGTACAAGGTCGTGAGCACCGTGGCCGCTGGACGCGAAGGGTTCGACCTTGGCGGCACCTACGACTGTCCGAGCCGAGTGAAGCTCGGCACGCAGGTGTTCCGCAACTACGAGTCCGCGGCGTACGGCGACATTTCTCTGGCGCGCGCGCTCGAAGTCTCGTGCAACACGGTCTTCTACGGCATCGCGGACAGGATGTGGGAGCGAGCCGGGGGAGATGACGCCGGCCGCGAAGCTTCCGACCCCATCGCCGAAGCCGCTCGGCAGTTGGGTTTGGGGGAAGCGACGGGCATCGACCTGCCGGTCGAGTCCGCCGGCCGGATCGCCAGTCGCGAGTTCAAGGCCGAGAACTGGGAGATCAAACGCGATACCTGGTGCAAGAACGCCGTCGAGGGCTACCCCGAGACCCGCAAGACCGACCCGGAGTTAGCGGATTACTTCACGGCATTGGATCAAGAGAATTGCGCGGACGGTTTCCGCTGGCGCGAGGGTGACGCGCTGAACGCTTCGATCGGTCAGGGCGACACCGCCGTCACACCGTTGCAGATGGCGATGGTCTACGCCGCGATCGCCAACGGCGGCACCGTCTACGAGCCGCGCATGGTCAAGGCGATCATGTCCGCTGACGGCGAGGTCGTGAAGGAGATCCCACCGATCGTCGCCAACGAGATCTCTGGCTCGCGCGCCAAGCAGGCGATTCGCTTCCTGCAGCGCACACTCCCCGGCGTCACGACCGAGGGGTCCGGCCGCGCACCATTCGTCGGCTTCCCGCTCGATCAGATACCGGTGGCATCGAAGACGGGTTCGGCGCAGGTGACCGGCGACAAAGTGTCGACATCCTGGTTCGCTTCCTACGCTCCAGCCGATGACCCGCAGTACGCCGTCGTCATGATGGTCACCCAGGGTGGGACGGGTTCCAAGACCTCCGGCCCGAGCGTGCGCAAGATTTATGAAGCCCTGTTCGGAATTAAGGACGGCGACGTCGACCCGCGCCGGAGTGTCCTGGTCGACGGTAAGCCGAGCCGCGACTTGCCGGTGATTCGCGATGACGGCACCCCGGTACTTCCCCTGGGCAACGACTCCGGTCTGCCTGAGGCGCGCGAGACCGTGACGGCCCGCGGTGACGAGGGGGGTGGCTAGCGCAGATGACCAGCATGTTCCCCACTCAGTCGTCGGACACGGCCATCGCACCGAAGCGTGATCGCGGCGGTGGGTACTGGCGCGACCTTGACTGGATCTTGCTCATCGCGGCGCTGGCCGCGTCGATTCTGGGTTCGGTCCTGGTGTGGTCGGCGAGTCGAGCCGACCTCGCCTCGGAGAGCGATCCGCAGTCCTACCTGAAGCGGCACCTGATCAACTTGGGTGTTGCGCTCGTGCTTGGCATCATCGCCTCGCGAATCAATTATCGGCTGCTGCGCGCCTACACGCCGGTGGTTTATATCGCATCGATGGTGCTCTTGGTCGTCCCGTTCGTGCCCGGACTGGGTGTGACGATCGCGGGAGCGCGAGCGTGGATCGATGTTCCCTTGGGACTGACCATCCAGCCGTCGGAGTTCGCAAAGGTCACGGTCATCTTGATGATGGCGGCGCTGTTGTCCGAGCGGCGAGACCGCGAAGAAGAACCCTCGGCCCAGGACGTTTTGCTGGCCCTGACAGTGGCGGCCATACCGACAGCCATCATCTTGGTGCAGAACGACACCGGGACGGTCTTGATCCTGGCGGCCGTCTCACTGTCGATTGTCGCGGTTGCCGGAGTTCGAACGCGTTGGCTGGTGGGCCTCATCGGCGGCGCGATCCTGGGAGTTCTGGCGGCTATCCAATTGGGTCTGTTGCAGGAGTATCAGGTCGATCGGCTGACGTCGTTCATCAATCCCGATGAAGACATCAGTGCCAGTGCCTACAACGCCAACCAGGCCCGGATCGCAATCGGCGGCGGGGGACTGGACGGGTACGGGCTGTTCGAAGGTCCGCAGACCCAAGGCAACTTCGTCCCGGTGAACGAGAGCGATTTCATCTTCACCGTTGCCGGAGAGGAACTTGGCTTCATCGGATCGGCGATCCTTATTGCATTACTCGCGATGATCTTGTGGCGAGCCGTGTGGATCGCGTGGAAGGCCGACGATCTGTACGGCCGTCTCGTCGCGACCGGAGTTGCCGCGTGGCTGGCCTTCCAAATGTTCGAAAACATCGGAATGACACTCGGCATCATGCCGATCACCGGTATTCCGCTGCCATTCGTCTCGGCGGGCGGCACGTCGATGATGGCGACGTGGATCGCCGTCGGGCTGCTGCAAACGGTGCGGCTGCATTCACTGGCAGTCATGCGCTCGGAAGTCTGATCCCGGCGCGACTCCCCAGTCGCTACTCTGGAAGGCATGAGTGCAACGGTCGCGGAAGACGTAGACGCCCGCGTGCGACTGCGTGGTGGTCGAGAGGTCGGATCAGGTCACTTCGATCGCCTCGAACCTTTGTTGGCGAGGATCACCAAGCCGATCCAGTACGTCGGCGGTGAGGTGAACTCCGTACTCAAGGAGTGGGACACCACCACGGTGCGCTGGGCCCTCATGTATCCCGACGCCTATGAAGTCGGTGCACCCAACCAGGGCGTGCAGATTCTGTACGAGGTCCTCAACGGCCGCGATGACGTCCTGGCCGAGCGCACCTACGCCGTATGGCCCGACCTCGAAGCGCTAATGCGCGAGCACGGCGTTCCGCAGTTCACGGTGGACGGACATCGCGCCGTCGGGGATTTCGACGTCCTCGGGCTGTCCTTCGCCACCGAACTCGGCTACACAAACATGCTCAATGCATTGGATCTCGCTGGTATCCCGGTCAAGGCAATCGACCGGCACGAAGACGAGCCCCTGGTGATCGCGGGCGGTCACGCCGCGTTCAATCCAGAACCCATTGCAGATTTCCTCGACGCCGCGGTTCTCGGTGACGGTGAAGAAGCGGTTCTGCTGATCACAGACATCATCCGAGCCTGGAAAGAAGAAGGCACTCCCGGTGGTCGCGAGGAGTTGCTTCTTCGACTCGCGCGCACGGGTTCGATCTACGTCCCACGTTTCTACGACGTTCAGTACCTGCCGGACGGCCGCATCCAGCGGGTGGCACCCAATCGCCCGGACGTCCCGTGGCGGGTGAGCAAGCACACGTTGATGGATCTCGACGAATGGTCCTACCCCAAGGCGCCGCTGGTGCCCCTCGCCGAGACTGTGCACGAGCGGATGAGCGTGGAGATCTTTCGTGGGTGCACGCGCGGATGTCGGTTCTGCCAAGCCGGCATGATCACCCGGCCCGTACGCGAGCGCTCGATCACCGGTATCGCGGAAATCGTCGAAGGTGGTTTGAAGGCAACCGGCTTCGAGGAGGTGGGGCTGCTTTCCCTTTCGAGTGCCGATCACTCTGAGATCGCTGACGTCGCCCGTAACCTCGCGGACCGGTACGAGGATTCGCAGACGTCGTTGTCCCTGCCGAGCACCCGTGTCGATGCGTTCAACGTCGATCTGGCAAACGAACTCTCCCGCAATGGCCGTCGTAGTGGTCTGACGTTTGCGCCGGAGGGCGGCAGCGAGCGCATGCGTCGGGTGATCAACAAGCAGGTCACTGAAGAGGATTTGATCCGCACCGTCACGACTGCCTACGCCGCGGGTTGGCGGCACGTGAAGTTGTACTTCATGTGCGGACTTCCCACCGAGACCGACGACGACGTCCTGCAGATCGCAACCATGGCGAAGGAAGTCATCAAAGCCGGACGCGAAGCATCGGGACGGCGAGACATCAAGTGCACTGTCAGCATCGGTGGTTTCGTGCCCAAGCCGCACACTCCGTTCCAGTGGGCTGCGCAACTCGACCATGAGGGAACAGACGCCCGCCTAGCGAAATTGCGGGACGCGATCCGATCCGATCGCGAGTACGGCAAAGCGATCGGCCTTCGCTACCACGATGGCAAGCCCGGAATCGTCGAAGGTTTGCTGTCACGCGGAGACCGTCGTGTGGGTCGCGTGATCGAGACGGCATGGCGCCAGGGCGCTCGATTCGACGGTTGGAGTGAGCACTTCTCCTTCGATCGCTGGATGGAGTGCGCGCAACAGGCGCTGGCAACCGAATCGGTGGATGTCGATTGGTTCACCACCCGCGAGCGCGAGCGAACCGAAGTTCTGCCCTGGGATCACCTCGATTCTGGACTCGACAGCGATTGGCTGTGGGAAGACTGGCAGGACGCACTCGACGAGATTGCCGTCGACGATTGTCGGTGGACGCCGTGCTTTGACTGCGGCGTATGCGACCAAATGGGTACCGAGATTCAAGTCGGGCCCACCGGTGTCACCGACCTCCCGATGCCTCCGATGCCCCCGATGCCGGCACCTGCAACGGCGACGAGCGAGCGTGGCTAACCGACGTCCCCCCGAACGTGACGTCGCACCGGTCGCTCAACGCGTTCGCCTGCGCTACGCGCGTCGGGGACGGCTGCGATTTTCCAGCCATCGGGATTTCCAGCGGGCGCTGGAACGGGCCATTCGTCGAGCTGGGTTGCCGATCGCCTTCAGCGCGGGCTTTAGTCCACACCCCAAGATCTCGTATTCGAACTCGGCACCCACCGGAGCTGCCAGCGAGGCCGAATATGCCGAGATCGGCCTGACCGCGCCCTGGGAACCCGACGAGGTTCGACAGGCGTTGGATGCTGCACTCCCGCCCGGGTTGGATGTGGTGGATGCCGTTGAAGCCCGAAGTTCGGATTTCGCCCAGCGTTTGGAGGCAAGCCGTTGGCGAATAGAACTCGTTGACGTGGATGTGGACCAGGTTCGGGCGGCGCGGGACGCCTTCTGGGCTGCGGATCGGATCGAAGTGCAGCGGATGGCCAAGTCGGGGCTGCGCACCTTCGATGCCCGCGAACCCGTGGTCAGTCTCGATGTCGCACCGGGGTCGGAACCGTCATGTGTCATACTCGACGCGGTCGTCCGCCATGTCACGATGACGGTTCGACCCGACGACGTACTGGCCGCGCTGCGGCGAGTTGCTGACCTCGAGCCGCCGGTGCCCCCACGGGTGACCCGGCTGGCCCAGGGGCCACTCGACGAAGCGACCTGTTCCGTGGGCGATCCCTTCGCTCCCGACCGCAGGGGCTGACCGAACGTCGATCGGCGGGTAGGTCCACGCAGCGCACAGCGCGCGAACCGAACCGCACCGAGAAGGCTTGCAATGGATCGGCCCTGACTATGCGTTCGTGACACGCAGGCGGGCCCCGAAGGAGCACGACCCTATGGTCGAGAAGAACGCATCAACATCAGACAGCACATCGGACGCACCCACCACAACCGGTGGCGCGCCCCTATTCCAAGCGGCTGCCGTCGAGCCCGAGGCCGCGAAGAAGCCGGCCCGTCGACGCGCCACCCGTAAAGCAGCACCCCCCGAGCCGAGCGAGCCGAGCGAATTGAAGGCCTCGCAGGAATCTGATGGTTCGGTCACTTCGAGCGACGACGACGCTCAGGAGAAGCCGGGCAAGAAGGCTACGAAGAAGGCTACGAAGAAGGCTGCGAAGAAAACTACGAAGAAGGCTGCGAAGAAGACCGCCAAGAAAGCTGCATCCGCGAAGGACGATTCCGACGATCAACCAGGCGTCGCGAGCCAAGAGGACGCATCGGCCAGCGCCGAGGACTCTGACTCCGATTCCTCGGGTCCCGATGGCAGCTCGGAAGATGCCGATTCGGGCGAGGAGTCAGGCGGTCGCAAGCGGCGTCGTCGTGGTGGGCGGGGTCGCCGCCGCAAGTCCGGCTCCGGTGACGATCAATCCGACTCCGACGACAACGCACCTGATGACGCGTCCGACGACGGTGACAGCGACGATGCCGCGGATTCCGATGACGAGTCTTCCGAAGGCGGTTCGTCCTCGCGTCGTCGCAGGCGTCGTCGTCGTCGTTCTGACGCGGGTGCCGACGAAGAACTCTCACCCGATGACCCCCCGAACACCGTGGTCAAGGTCCGCGAACCGCGCACTCGAGATGCCGATAACACCCGCGGCTCGACTCGACTCGAGGCGAAGAAGCAACGTCGACGCGAAGGCCGCGAGGCTGGACGCCGGCGCGCCCCGATCCTGAACGAAGCAGAGTTCCTGGCGCGTCGGGAATCCGTCGAGCGGGTGATGGTCGTCCGCCAGGCGGAGGATCGGATCCAGATCGCCGTCCTCGAGGACGGTGTCCTGGTCGAGCATTACGTCACCAAGGGCTCGTCATCGTCGATGGTGGGCAACGTCTATCTCGGCCGTGTGCAAAACGTGCTGCCGAGTATGGAAGCGGCGTTCGTGGATATCGGCCGCGGACGTAACGCCGTGCTCTACGCCGGTGAGGTGAATTGGGATGCCGCGGGACTCGACGGTCAACCCAAGCGCATCGAATTCGCGCTGAAGTCCGGCGATCCCGTCCTGGTTCAGGTCACGAAGGATCCGGTGGGGCAAAAGGGTGCTCGCCTGACAAGTCAGGTCTCACTGCCCGGCCGATTCTTGGTGTACGTACCCGACGGCTCGATGACCGGCATCAGCCGCAAGCTTCCCGACACCGAGCGCAGTCGACTGAAGTCGATCCTCAAGCGGGTCATGCCCGAGGACGCGGGCGTGATCGTGCGCACCGCCGCCGAGGGTGCGTCCGAGGACGCGCTCGAAGCTGACGTCGAGCGCCTGCAGGCCCTGTGGACCGACATCACGGATGCCACGAAGACGGCGTCCCCGCCGGAACTGCTCTACAGCGAGCCCGATCTCGCGATCAAGGTCGTTCGCGACATGTTCAACGAAGACGTCGCCAAGCTCGTCGTCTCCGGAGACAGTGCCTGGCGCACAGTCGACGCATATATCTCTGCGGTCGCGCCGGATCTGCTCGAGCGCGTGGACCACTGGGTTGAGTCAGAGGACGTGTTCGCGCATTACCGCGTGGACGAGCAACTGATGAAGGCTCTCGACCGCAAAGTGTGGTTGCCCTCGGGTGGATCGCTCGTCATCGACCGCACAGAAGCGATGACGGTGGTCGACGTCAACACGGGCAAGTTCACCGGGTCTGGCGGCAACCTCGAACAGACGGTCACCAAGAACAACCTCGAGGCAGCCGAGGAAATCGTGCGCCAACTCCGGCTGCGCGACATCGGCGGCATCATCGTGGTCGATTTCATCGACATGGTCTTGGAAAGCAACCGTGATCTCGTGCTTCGTCGGCTCGTCGAGTGCCTCGGGCGTGATCGCACCAAGCACCAGGTGGCGGAGGTGACCAGCCTGGGACTGGTCCAGATGACGCGCAAGCGCATCGGCTCGGGACTCATCGAATCGTTCTCCGAGACGTGTGAGGTGTGCAGCGGTCGAGGCATCAAGGTCTCACTCGGTCACGCCCATGAGCCGGCCCCACGGTCGCGGCGTCCAGCTGGTGCCGTCGATCCGGCCGAAGTTGCTGCGCGGGCCCTTGCTGCTCGCGAGGCGACGTCGAAAGGTGACTCCGCGGACACGAACGACGCCGCCTCTGCCGAAGCGGTCGACGCATCAACCGCGGAAGTTGACGAGCCAACTGCGCAGGGTTCATCGGTTGAACCGGCAGCGGATGGCGCAGGTGCCCCGGAGGACCCGGATGAGTTGCCCGAGACCGAGTCCGACCAGTCACTGTTCGCCAGCGACGACTAACCGCTGAGAAGCTCCCAGTCGGAGAACACCACGGCCTGACCCGGTCCGCCCGGATAACCGTCGACGGTCCACAAAGTGGCGTCACGGATGATGAAACGGGTTCCGTCCTTGGCGATCCGTTCGCCGTCATACCCGCGCAGGAAGCCGGCAGTGGCGGCCTCGGAGAGCATCTGCGACCGGTTCTGCCGCCATTCCGGTGGCGCGGACAACCGCGAGGGCATTCCGATGAGTTCCTCTAGGGGCATCCGCCAAAGGGACGACGCAGCCCGATTGGCGTAGACGAAGCGAGGATCCTTGGCGCCGTCGTGACTGAGCACGACGGCGTCGAGTTCCATGAGGCTGTGGGCATCGGCGGCGGGATCGCCCGATGCCTCCAACAAGGGGGTGCCCAGGCGGCTGGCGTAGCTGTCGAGGATGCACCGAGCGATTTCAGGGGCCGAAAGCCCGGTTCCTTCGGGGGTCACGAAGCCAGCGTCCCACGGGGGGAGCGGAGCGGTCCCGGGAAGCGGTAGCCGGGGGCAGGTCAGCGGTGGATCCGCTCATGCCGTACTCTTTGCCCTTGCGCCTGATGGGCGTTCGGAGAGGCCTCCGAGCGCGGCACACCTCGGGTGAGGGACTTAGACGCAAGATCTGAGAGCAAGACCTAAGACAGGAGCACGCACGTGTACGCGATCGTTCGGGCCGGTGGCCGTCAGGAAAAGGTCGAGGTAGGCGACGTTGTCGTCCTCGATCGCGTTGCAGGAGAGCCGGGTTCCTCAGTCGAGCTGCCCGCCGTGCTCGTCGTCGATGGTGAGGCTGTCACCTCGGACAAGGCCACTTTGGGCAAGGTGAAGGTGACCGCGGAGATCGTCGACCACCGTCGTGGACCCAAGATCGACATCCTCAAGTACAAGAACAAGACCGGCTACCGCCGTCGCCAGGGGCATCGCTCCGAGCTCACCGCGGTCAAGGTCACCGACATCGCCACCGGCAAGTAAGAGGGATCGACCATGGCACATAAGAAGGGTGCATCCAGCACCAGGAACGGACGCGACTCCAACGCTCAGCGTCTGGGCGTGAAGCGCTTCGGCGG
>CAZVWA010000014.1:0-20267 GCA_964631085.1 uncultured Rubrivirga sp. | reverse complement strand
TTCATCGTCGCCGGTCACGAAACGGTGGCCAGCGCCCTCGGCTGGACGTGGGGTCTGATCGCCCAGAGCCCTGAAGTTGGTGAGGCGATTGCTGCAGAAGCCGAGCGGGTTGCACCGGGTCGAGCCATCGCCTTCGGTGACTATGCGCAGTTGCCTTACGCACGGGCCGTCATCGACGAGACGCTTCGGTTGTATCCGCCTGCGTGGTTGATCACACGTTCAGCCATCGATGCCGACCACATTGACGGCATCGATATTCCGGCTCGATCATTGATCATCATCAGCCCGTGGCTGGTTCACCGTCACCCTGAGCTCTGGTCTGCGCCAGATGACTTCGACCCCGAACGATTCACCGGGGATGTCCCGCGGTTTTCGCATATCCCCTTCGGCGCAGGACCGCGTCTGTGCATTGGGCGCGACTTCTCTTACGTCGAGGCCACGATGGTCATCGCCGAACTGTGCCGACACTTCACCGTCGAATTTCCCGACGGTCAGGGGCTACCGCAGGGAGATCCACTGGTGACCATCCGGCCGCGCGGCGGCATGCCCCTCCATGTTCGGCAACGGTGACCGCTCAGCCGCCCTGCGTTATGTATTCCATGAGCGCAGATCTCTCTGTCTCGAGTTCGTCCATCCGGTTCTTCACGACGTCGCCGATGGACACCAGTCCGGTCACGCTTCCGGAGTCATCGACAACAGGAATGTGTCGGATACGCCGCTCGGTCATGATGTGCATCAATTCGGCGACTTCGGCATCCGGTGATGTTGTGACGACGTCGCTCGTCATAATCGACGCGACCGGGGACGTCAGAGCACCCGGATCGTTCCCCAAGGCTCGAACGACGTCGCGCTCGGAGACGATTCCCGCAATTGCATCGGAAGAGTCCAGGACCAAAAGGGCTCCGATGCGGTGCTCGACGAGCGCTCGGACGAGATCGGCGACCGTCGCGTGAGGCGCAATCGAATAGATCTGCTGTCCCTTGGTGGAGAGAATCGTCGTCACATGCATGGCGCACCTCCGAGATCGTTGACTCAGGTCGGATCTCCATGGTGCGCCTGCGGCGGGGTGTTCGCTACACCCGCAAGAGATCTACGACCGAATTGTGAAGAAGTCTGGTCGTGGTGACTGCCGAGAACTCGGCCGTTGGATCGCTCCACGGCACGGGATCCCCCGAGAAGGTCGTCATCCGTGCCCCGGATTGCTCGATGATGGGAATCAACGCAGCGACATCGTGGATCTTTAACGCGGGCTCGGCGGCGACGTCGACTACTCCCTCGGCGACCATCAGGTGGGACCAGAAGTCGCCGTAACCACGTTGCCGCCATGTCCCCTCGAGTAGTCGGTCCAGGGCTCCCTGGGGCCAGCCGATTGCATCGGAGAAAGCGAACGAGGCGTCGGCGATGGAAGCGATGCGGCTGGCGCGTAATGGACCACGGCGCGAGGAGTCGGGGGGCGCTGTGCAAAAAGCTCCCGCGTCCGAGCTTGCCCACCAGCGTCGGCCGAGCGCAGGGGCGGAAACGACACCTACTGAGAAACTCGTGCCTTCGCGCAGCGCGATAAGGGTGGCCCAGACCGGTACTCCGCGGACAAAATTCTTCGTCCCGTCGATGGGGTCGATGATCCACTCGCGAGGGTTTTCGAGTCGACTCTCCAGGGATCCGAACTCCTCGCCAAGAATCGCGTCCCCGGGACGTTCAGAAGCGAGCATCGACCGCAACTCCTCCTCAACGGCACGATCTGCGTCGCTCACCGGTGTCAGATCGGGCTTCGTCTCCACGACGAGGTCCGATGCCTGAAACCGGTGCGTCGAGATGGCATCTGCAGCGTCAGCCATGCGCAGCGCTAGAGCGAGGTCATCCATGGCAGATCAACCTATGCCACGCGCTGGACGAATAGGTCGATGCTCGTGACGTCAGAGTCCTGCCAGCGCGCTCCGCTGGTGTCTGCCGTGTAGGAGTTCCCGGTATCCCCGTCGGGGATAACCGTGGCGATGCCTTCGATGGGGCGATCGAGATCGATGATCATCCGCGCGACGATGCACGCGGTCAGCAGTTGAGCATCCGACACACCGTTGTTGCCTCTGAGGTCGTCGGAATCGATGCTCGCAGGTCCAACGTCACAGGACAGGTCGCTTTGGGCGGCACGTTCGGTTACTGTCGGATCAAGTCGCTCTACGTGAACATGGACGTTGAGCAGGCATGATTCGCCGCACTCATCGAGTCGATCGGCGATCGCATCAATCTTCCGATAAGCGATATCCAGGTCACTTTTCTGCGATTGCGCTCGCCCCCGGACAGCAGTTGCTTCAGCAGCTATATTCAATGCGTAGATCTGTTGCACTCCGAGGGTTGTCGCTGCTTGCACGAGTGTGGGAGATCCATTCATCAGCAGTCCGGTCGACTGCGCAGTTGATTGGTAGACGGTTCCCATCGCCATGGCTGGTGCTTCGGCTACCACCTTGACGTTCGCTTGGGTCACGGCATCCGTGACCTGCGAATTGACATCGGTGTTGGACGCAGCTGATGAGGTGGCTGCCGATGTGGGAATCAGGGCGATGGCCAGGACGGCGGGCATGACGCGCATGGAGGAATGCTCGCACGTCGTTCCACTGTGACCGTTGCGTAGTACACGTAGGCTCTTGGTGTGAGTTCGCCACTGGACACGGTCTTTGGACTGCCGACCCACGTTCTTGTGGTGCATGCGGCTGTCGTGCTCTTACCCCTCGGGGTGCTCGGCGGGGTTGTGATTGTCGTAGCGAGGAGGACGATCAATCGCCTGGGGCTCATCTCCGTGATCGTGACGGGCGTGGGAACCGCTGCTGCGTTCGTCAGCAAGGGGTCAGGCGAGGAGTTGGCGTCCCGCGTTGGCAGTCCGCAGCCCCACGTCGAATACGGAGAGGTCCTTCCGTTCTACGCCGTTGCGTTCTTTCTCGCCCTGTTGGCCTACTGGTTGTTTGCTCGCGGAGTTCCCGGAAACCGCACACGTCCGTGGTGGGTCATCGCGTTAGGTGGTCTCGTCGTCGTACTTGGGGCCTTGCTCGTGTGGTTCACGATCCTCACCGGGCACTCAGGTGCTGCCGCCACGTGGGAGGCGGTCATCGAGAACACCAGCCCCGGTCAGTTTCCTGTGGAGTAGGTCGCGCTAGTCCCAGGTATCGGCCTCTGCGCGGCTGCGCAACACTCGTCGAAGTGACTCAAGCCGGGCTGGGTTGACCTGCGGATCGGTATCGAGAGCGCAGTGCGGTTCGTCGTGCGAACAACTCCGTGGGCATGCTTCGGCCGCCAGCCGCAGGTCCGGGAACGCGTGAATCACCCGTTCGGGATCGATGTGGGCGAGGCCGAAGGATCGAATGCCCGGTGTATCGATGATGAGGCCACCGTCCGGCAGCGGAAGCGCTATCGCACTCGTGGAGGTATGACGGCCCTTACCAGTGACAGCGTTCACCCCGCCGGTTGCTCGATCGGCATCAGGAACCAGGGCATTGACGAGCGTGGATTTCCCGACCCCGGAATGGCCGACAAGAACGGTCCGATGATCGGTGAGTGCTTGACGGACTTCCTCGGTGACCTGCTTGTGTGCAACCTCGAGCAACGGAAGATCGAGTGGGCCGTAAAGATCGGTTAGGGGAGTGGCCGGCGCCAGATCGGTCTTGGTGACGATAAGCAGCGGCGTGATGCCGGCGTCCAAGGCGGCGATGAGCGCGCGGTCGATGAGTCCGGTTCGTGGTGCTGGGTTGGTGCTAGCGACCACGACCGCGAGTTGATCGGCATTCGCCACGATCACCCGCTCTACGGGATCAGTGTCATCAGCCGTTCGGCGAAGGGTCGTACCACGGGGAAGTCGCCGCACGATTCGGGCGAAGTTCTCGCGACCATCGCGGTCGATGACAGTGGAGTCATCCATGCCGACGACATCAACGCGGTCTCCGACGACGATTCCCTTGCGGCCTAGTTCTCGCGCTTTGATGGCGTAGTGCTCGGTGCCGGCGTCGTCGATGAGCGTGAACCGACCGCGATCAACAGTGACAACGGTTGCGTTCTCGGCATCCTGGTGCTCGGGGCGAGCCTTGGTGCGAGGCCGACTCTTGGTGCGGCCCGGTCGCACCCGAACGTCGTCCTCGTCAAGCTGCGAGTGGCGACTCACACGCAACCCATCACGTAATGACCGATGTCCACAGGCCCGCGAAGTCGGGAATCGTCTTGGCCGTCGTGGCGATGTTTTCGATTTCGATGCCGTGAACGCGCGTGCCGATAATTGCTGCTGTCGTGGCCATGCGGTGGTCTTCGTAGGTTCGAAATCTCCCCGGTCCAAGCGGGGTTGGTTCGATGTGCAAGCCGTCGTCGGATTGAGTGACCGATCCGCCGAGACCGTTGATCTCCGATTCGAGTGCGGTCAGACGGTCGGTTTCGTGGCCGCGGATATGACCGATTCCGCGAAGTGTGGAGGGGCTTTCAGCGAAAGCAGCGATCGCAGCCATGGTCGGTGCCGTTTCGCCGATCGTGGACAGGTCCACATCGATGCCGTTGATTCCGCCAACGGAAGGTTCCCCGCTTTCCCCGTCTACCTGCTTCGCCCCATCGGATACCAGCGGTCCCTGAACGATGAGGGTGCCGGATTCGTGGGTGATGTCGGCGCCGAACCGCCGGAGGACATCGAGAACCTGCTCGGTCGGCTGGAGAGGGGTGTTGGGCCAGTCGAGGATCTGCATCCGACCACCGGTGACGATCGCTGCGGCGATGAAGGGAAGTGCGTTGGAGATATCGGGCTCGATAGTCCAATCATGGGCACGCATCCGTTGGGGATCGACGTGCCAGGTGAAGCGCGAGTATCCGTCGATGGGTGGGTCGGCGGTCTCTCGGACTTGCACGCCGTGCCGAGCGAGCATTTTGACCGTCATGTCGATGTGCGGGGTGCTCGGGATCGGGGGCCCGACGTGGTGGATGGTCGCTCCCGCGTCGAAGCGTGCGGCGGACATGAGCATTGCCGAGACGAATTGGCTCGACCGGGAGGCATCGAGTACCACCTCACCGCCTGGAATACGTCCGTGTCCCGAGACGGCGAACGGCAGCTTGCCTGTTCCGGCGTCGTCCACGTCGATACCGACATCGCGCATCGCTTCGACGAGAGTCGCCATCGGGCGTCGCCACGCGGCGCGATCACCGTTGAACAGGATCTCGCCCTGCGCGAGTCCGGCGACGGGGGGCAGGAAGCGCATGACGGTGCCGGCTAATCCGACGTCGATCGTTGCGGCGTCCTTGGTGCCGAGGTAGTGGGGTGTTACGTCGAGGTCGAGCGCCCCTGCCTCGGACGACGCGCGGGTTCGGATCTCGACACCGAGGGTGCGGAGCGCAGTGATCATCAATTCTGTGTCGCGCGACTGCAGTGCTCGAGTGATCGTGCTCGGTCCGTCACTGAGCGCGGCGAGGACGAGCGCGCGGTTGGTCAGCGACTTGGATCCCGGTACCCGAATGCATGCATCGACTGCCCCCGAGGATACGGGCGCCGACCACCATTGCCCATGCGGCGTGGTCGAGGGTTCGTCGCTCACGCATTCAGGGTAGTGCGGTCGCGTTCGCCTAGGTTCCGGTCACCTCGACACTCATGCCATCGTTGGCAACGATCGCGGGGATACCCAACGTGCCTTCGATGCGCGTGGCGAGTTCTAGCGCAGCAGATTCCTCTGCGTGGACGAGGTACACGGACTTGGGTGGCGAGTGGGCGGAAGAGAGCCAGGAGAGGAGTTCGTCGCCATCGGCGTGCACGCTGAAGGCCTCGATATCCACCACCTCGGCGTGGACGGGGATGTCCTCTCCGTGGATCCGAACCGAGCGTGCGCCGTCTCGAAGTTGCTGCCCGGGGGTCCCCACCGCCTGGTACCCGACCAGCAGAACGCAATTGTTCGGGTGGGGCAGGAAATACTTCAGGTGGTGCGTCACTCGTCCGCCGCTCGCCATCCCCGATGCCGAGATGATGATCTTGGGTCCGGGGGCATCGAGCTTCTTGGACTCTTGTGTGGAATGTGCCTCGCGAAGTTCGGGCAGTTGCAGGCGCCGCACACCTTCGGCAAGAGTCGCGGTAGTGATCTCCGGATCTTGATCGGTGATCGCAGTCCGGTAGACATCGAGTGCTGCGAGTGCCATCGGACTATCGGCGAAAATCGGCACATCGGGTATCCGGTGCTGGTCCTTCAGCGACTTCAGTGCTACCAGGAGGACCTCGGTTCGATCCACGGCGAATGCGGGAACCACCACCGTGCCACCGTGTTCAACTGCCCGGGTGATGGCCTGCGCCATTTCCTCCATCTCCGCGTCGACATCGGCATGGTCCCGGTTGCCGTAGGTACCTTCCATGATGACGACATCTGCATCCTGCGGTGGATGCGGACCGCGTAGCAGGGGATGGTTGCCTCGTCCTAGATCTCCGCTGAAGACCGCTCGGGCCCCGGGTGCAGCGTCGAGGAGTTCGGTGATCGTGGCGGTCGAAGAGCCCAGGATGTGGCCGGCGGGATCCAAGCGGCAGGTGAAATCCTGCGTGAGCGCGAACCCCTGTCCGAACTCTCGTGGAAGCAAGAGACCGATGGCCGTTTCAGCATCGCTGGAGTCGTAAAGCGGTTGGGGGTCGGCGTGTCGGGAATAGCCGGCGCGCCGGGCGTACGCGGTGTCCTCTTCCTGCAGCCGTGCGGAATCGCGCAGAATGATGGGAACGAGATCGGCTGTATTGGGTGAGCAATAGACCGGGCCCTGGAAACCCTGCTTGACGAGTGCCGGCAGGTATCCACAGTGATCGAGATGCGAGTGGGTGAGGACGACGGCGTCGACCTCGGCCGGATCAACGGGAAAGGGATCCCAATTGCGGTGGCGCACCGGGCGCGGTCCTTGGAACATTCCGCAATCGACGAGGACCTTCGACGACGAGCCGGTCAGCAAGAAACGCGACCCGGTGACGGTTCCCGCAGCACCGAGGAAGGCGAGCTGCATGGCCTAGGAGCCCTTGATCGGCTTACCGTCCGGCCCTCGTTTGATCGGCTTTCCGCCGCGCGTGACCATCGGCGGGGGAAGTCGTAGTCGCCGCAGTTGAAGAGCGCGCATGACGGCGTACAGCATCAGCCCGCGACGGTCGGACTTCTCTGGGAATTCCTTCTTGGCTTTCATACTCAACTGAATGAGCAGGATCGTCGTATCGATCACGATCAGCGCGGTAACCGCAAAGAAGGCGAGTGATACGAAGGACTGCAGCGCCGGATTCTGGATGAAGCCAAGGAGCAGGACGGCGATAGCGATGAAGATGAAGTACTCGGCGACGGTGATGCGGGCGTCCACGAAGTCTCGGACGAAGCGACGGTTTGCGCCCCGGTCGCGGGCCGGCATATAACGCTCGTCGCCGACCATCATTCCGGCCCGTTGACGTGCCCGGGCCTCGCGTTCGGCCTCGCGCGAGGCCTTCTTGCCTTCCTTGGTCCCCCGACCACGACTCGAAGCTCGAAGACCCTGCTTGCGGGCGGCTTCGGCCTCCTTGCGCGATGGGGTGGCGCGGCCTTTGGGAGCGCGAGGGTCGTCGGGGTCGTGTGCAGGCTCGGGGGTCGCGGCGGAATCCGTTCCGCCCCAGAACTTAGGAATGCCAACCATGATCGAGTCAGCCTAATGGCGGGGCAGGAGGGGCGCTGCCCCCAGTCGGCGCTTAGGCTGTTGGTAGGAGAGCAGTCCCGGGCGCACGTGAAGAGCGCGGGGGCACGGCAAAGGTAGGGGTTACGCACATGGGTCTATGGCAGCGCTTCACGTTGATCTTCAAGTCCAAGGCATCCAAGGCTCTCGATCGAGCCGAGGATCCGCGCGAGACCCTCGACTACTCGTACGAAAAGCAACTCGAACTGCTCCAGAAGGTTCGCCGCGGCGTGGCCGACGTCGCAACGAGCCGCAAGCGGATCGAACTGCAGTTGCAGGGCCTGTCTCAAAAGGAGAGCACGCTCGAAGAACAGGCGCGCGCCGCGCTGTCCCAAGGGCGGGAAGACCTCGCTCGAGAGGCGCTGACCCGGCGTAGCGGGTTGCACCAACAAATCGCCGATCTTCAGGGGCAGCTTGCGCAGCTCCAGGAGCAGGAGGAGAAGCTCACCGCTGCCGCTTCGCAACTGCAGACCAAGGTCGAGTCATTCCGTACGCGCAAGGAGACCATCAAGGCGAGTTACTCGGCGGCAGAAGCCACCACCAAGATCAACGAGGCCTTCGCGGGAATCTCGACAGAACTCGGTGACGTTGGGATGGCGGTCCAGCGAGCCGAAGACAAGACAGCCGAAATGCAGGCGCGGGCGGGAGCTATCGACGAGCTCATGGCCACCGGCGCCCTGGAGGACCCGATGGGCATGGGCAAGGACTCCATCACTGCCGAACTCGAGCAGATGGCGAGCCAGGCAGAAGTCGAGTCCACACTCGCCGCGATGAAGAACGAGATCGGTTCGTCAGAGAAGAAGCCCGAACTCGAGCAGTAGGAGGCGGGTGCTGTGCACGCCGTCTTGATCCACGGAGGCGGCCACGGGGCCTGGTGCTGGGACGAGGTTCGTAACAGGCTGGCCGGCCTCGGCCATGCGTCCAGCGCCTTCGATCTCCCCGGGTCCGGGTCCGACCCGACGCCGCGAGGTGAGATCGACCTCGCCGCCTACATCTCATCGGCCATCGATCACGTGGATTCCATCGAGGGCGACGTCGCAATCGTGGCTCACTCGCTTGCCGGATTAACGGCCACTGCCGTAGGCGCCGCGCGACCCGAACGCATCACCCGAGTGATCTTCTTGGCCGCGATGATCATGGATACCGGCGAGCGTGGCATCGACTCCATTCCCGAGGATCGACGACCCAACTACTTCGACATGGCGATGCAATCTGAGGACAACTCGTTCACACCGCCTTTCGAGGAAGCGTGCAAGCGCTTTTTCCCGAGTGCGAGTGAAATCGAGGCTCGTCGTTTCTACGACCAGTTGACCCCGCAACCGCTAGGGCCCTACCTCCAGCCGAATCCCGCGGGAGCGGATGCTTTGGCGCGCAGCGGTGTGAATACTTCCTACGTTCTGCTTTCGCAGGACCTAACGTTCCGGCCGCCCGTGGCACGTGCGTTCGCGGCGAAGGTTGACTGCGCCCCGATCGAGGTGAGCGGTGATCACTGCTGGATGCTGACTGATCCCGATGCGTGTGCTCGGCAAATCGCCGACCTGCTGTAGCCAAGGTAAATTGGGGTAAGTCGACGAGAGGGGCTCGGCGTCGTGGCGCGCACGAGATATGGAACCGATCGCGGGTTGACTGCCCGCATGTTCGGCACGCTGTTCGGACTGGGCTTGATGTACGTCTTGCTCGCGGCGGTATTGTATGCGTTCGGCTTCAGCGCCATATTCATTCTTGGGATCAGCGCGGCGCTGCTGTTCGGTCAATGGTGGTTTTCGGATTCGTTGTCGATGAAGGCCATGCGCGCCGTTGAAGTCACACCCGAACAGGCACCCCAATTGCATGCCGTCGTCGATCGGCTGTGCGCGATGGCAGATATGCCCAAGCCGAGGGTGGGGATAGCCGATAGCGATGCCCCCAACGCCTTCGCGACGGGACGTTCTCCGAATCGATCCGTCGTCGTTGTGACGACCGGGTTGCTCCGGCGTTTGAATCGTGACGAACTCGAGGGCGTCCTTGCCCACGAGTTGTCGCATGTAGCCCACCGTGACGTCACGGTGATGACGGTCGCCTCGTTCACGGCGATTCTTGCGGGATTCATGGTCCGCAGCGCGATGTGGGGTTCGATGATGCGCGATCGCCGCGATCAAAACACGGCCCTGATCTTCATCGCGGTCATGGTCGTCAGCGTGATCGTCTACTTCGTTTCGTATTTGTTGATCAATGCGCTGTCGCGTTATCGAGAACTCGGCGCGGATAGAGGAGCCGCCTTGCTCACCGGGCAGCCAACAGCGTTGGCGAGCGCGCTGACCAAGATCAGTGGAGACATGGCGACGATCCCCACGCGCGACATCCGACAGATGGAAGCAGTCAGTGCCTTCGCCTTCGCCCCTGCGGTTGCGGGAAAGAGGGAATTCACTCTCGAACAGTGGTTCTCCACCCATCCGCCGCTTGAGAAGCGGCTGGCCCAATTGGCGAAGATCGCCGGAGAACTCGGTCAACGCTGATGGGCTTCCTCGACGCAGTTTTCGGTCGACGCAAGCCCGCTCGTCCGAATCTGGATTCGCTCTTCGGTGTTCCCTCTGCCGCGATCACCGTCCAGGCGGCCCTCGATTTCGTTCCGACGGGTAGGGCGGCCGTTGCCTTCCGCGCACCGGAGGGACGCGCGTTCGCCGACATCGAGAACGAGGTATGGGCGCTCTTGGACGCAGACGGCGGCCCTCCGGTCGAGTTAGCCGAAGACAGCTTCGGATTCGATTGGATCGTCGTTCGAACCGACCCGATCGACGTGGCAACAGCGGTCACCGACGCGCACGCGGTGAACACATCGCTCGTCGAGTCAGGATTTGGACCGCAACTGCTGTGTTCGCTGGTGTCGTTTCGGGGACCTGACGACCGGCCGTTGGCGTTGATCTACCTCTACAAGGCGGGAACCTTCTATCCGTTCGCTCCCGTTCCGGGTGAACGGGAGCAACGGGACAATGTCTTGGAACTGCAGGTTCGCGACCTTTTGCACGGCGAGTTACCGATGGAGAAGGACCTCGCTCGGTGGTTTGCTGTGTGGGACGCGCCGGGACTTTAGTCGCGTGCCGGCGAGGGTCCTGGAAGCGCAAGCATTCGATCCAGCGCGACCTTCGCCCAGTGCTGAGTGTCCGGGTCGACGATGATCTGGTTGACGACATTACCCGCGGCCAGGCTCTCGAGCGCCCACACCAGGTGCGGCAGATCGATGCGATTCATGGTCGAGCAGAAACAGACAGTCTTGTCTAGGTACACGATCTCTTTGTCGGGGTTGTTCAGTGCCAGGCGCTTGACCAAGTTGAGTTCGGTTCCTACAGCCCAGGCCGAGCCCGCCGGGGCGGATTCGATCGCGGCGATGATCTTCTCGGTGGAGCCGACCTGATCGGCCTTCTCCACGACGGAGTAGTCGCATTCGGGATGAACGATCACCGTCACACCGGGAACACGCTCTCGGACATCATCGACGCACGCAGCCGTAAAGCGGCCGTGAACCGAGCAGTGACCCCGCCAGAGCAGCACTTTGGCGTCACGAATCTGCTCGTCGGTCAGACCCCCGTTGTCCTTGCGTGGGTCGTAGACGACGCAGTCATCGAGTGAGTAGCCGAGATCACGAACCGCGGTGTTGCGGCCCAAGTGCTGGTCGGGCAGGAACAGCACCTTCTCGCCCTGCTCGAACGCCCAGATCAAACTGCGCTCGGCATTGCTGGAGGTGCAGACCGATCCGCCGTGCTTGCCGGTGAAGGACTTGATGGCGGCGCTGGAGTTCATGTAGGTGATGGGGATGGTGACGTCCGCCACGCCCACGCGTTCGAGTACGCGCCAGCACTCTTCTACCTGGCCGATCTCCGCCATGTCCGCCATGGAGCAGCCGGCGGCCATGTCGGGAAGGATGACCCTTTGTTGGTCGCTGGTGAGGATGTCCGCGCTTTCGGCCATGAAGTGCACGCCGCAGAACACGATGTACTCGGCCTCGGGTCGAGCCGCGGCCTGTTGGGAGAGCTTGAAGGAATCGCCGGTCACGTCGGCGAACTGGATCACCTCGTCGCGCTGGTAGTGGTGACCGAGGATGAAGAGTCGATCGCCGAGCGCCTCCTTGGCAGCCCGGGCGCGCGCCACGAGGTCGGGGTCGGACGGAGCCGGGAGGTCGCCTGGGCACTCGACGCCGCGCTCGCTGTCCGGATCGGCTTCGTGGCCGAGGAGGAGCAGCGCCAGCGGGGTCGGCTCGGGTTCGACGAAGGTTCCTGTCATAGGCGAAGTCTGCCAAACGAGGCGCGGCCCGGGGGAGGGTGGCTGGCTGACACGCGGCAGTCATGGGATAGTGGGAATACCCCGACCTCGGGGTTGGTTAGCACCAAGGCAAGCACGATTCGACACAGAAACCTCAGAACAGGACGAGCAGATGAGCGACGTGATGGACACAGACACCACGCAGACCGCCGACGGCATCATCTTGACCGACGAGGCAGCGAGCAAGGTCAAGACCCTCCTCGACGCCGAAGGTCGCGACGACCTCACCCTGCGCATCGCTGTGCAGCCCGGGGGCTGCTCGGGTCTTCGTTACCAACTCTTCTTCGACGATCGGAGTCTGGACGGCGACGTCCTTAAGGACTTCGGCGGCGTGGGCGTCGTCACCGATCGGATGAGCGCCCCGTACCTCAGCGGCGCCACGATCGATTTCGTCGACACCATCGAGAAGCAAGGGTTCACGATCGACAATCCGAACGCGACCGGCTCATGCGCCTGCGGAGACTCCTTCCACTAACCGCTGCAGAAACTAGTTGAACGTTGTACTAGTATTGGAGTATGTGGAACACAGGGGATCCAGCACGCGCCTTTCTCGACGCTGAACCACAACTCATCGAGCGCTCGGCGGCTCGTGGGTCGTGGACCGCCGCCGACGGTCGCCTGCCCGCGGTGTTCCTCAGCCACGGAGCACCACCCCTTTTCGACAACGCCGAATGGATCGAATCCCTGGCGGCGTGGGCAGACTCCATTCCAACCCCCTCGGGCGTCCTCATCGTCAGTGCGCACTGGGAGTCGGCGCCCATCGCATTGAGTTCACCGGATGCGGGAACCGGATTGGTCTATGACTTCGGCGGCTTCGATCCGTTCTATTACTCGATGCAGTACTCAACGCCAGACGCAAGCTGGCTGTCCTCTCTTGTGCAGGGGATGCTTCCACGTGGGGAATCGGTTGCGGCCTCCACGAACCGTGGGCTCGATCACGGCGCCTGGGTGCCGCTGAAGGTGATGTACCCGGCAGCGGATGTCCCAGTCATCCAGATGAGCATCCCCACACACGATCCGCAACGGTTGATGCAGATCGGGCGGTCGCTGCGTGAACTCCGCGATCACGGCGTTCTGGTCATCGGCTCGGGCTTCGCCACGCACGGTCTGCCGTTCCTGACCGCGGACAACTTCCTGACCGGCGCCATTCCCGGCTGGTCCAGCGATTTCGACGCGTGGTCCGCCGAGCTTCTCGACACAGGCGACGTCGATTCCCTGGCGGATTACTCGAAAGCGCCGGGAATGCCACACGCCCATCCGACGGTGGAGCACTTCAGCCCAATGTTCGTGACGTTTGGAGCCGCTGACGATCCCGAGGCTGGGGTCCGCACGACGGTCGAGGGATTCATGTGGGGGCTTTCACGGCGCTCGTTCCAGGTCGCATAGAACGTGCCACGCGTGCACGGCGAGTGAGTTGGCGCCGGCACGGGTAGGGTCGTCGCCCGTGGCCATCTTGATTACCGGATCCATCGCTACCGATCACTTGATGAGCTTCCCGGGTCGGTTCTCCGACTCTCTCGTCGCCGACAAAATCGACAAGGTCTCGTTGTCATTCCTGGTCGAAGAACTGCAGATCCGCCGCGGGGGAGTCGCGCCCAATATCGCGTTCGGAATGGGCTGCCTGGGTCTGAGCCCGGTGCTCGTAGGCGCGGTGGGCCCGGACTTTGCCGACTACGAGTCCTGGCTGCAACGCCACGGCGTGGACACCCGCGGAGTGCACGTCTCGGATTCCCATCACACCGCCCGATTCGTGTGCACCACCGATACCGAGCAAAACCAGATTGCGTCGTTCTATCCAGGAGCGATGTCCGAGGCGCGCAATATCGAATTGAAGCCGATCGTGGAACAGGTGGGTGGAGCCGACGTCGTGCTCATCGGTGCGAACGATCCCGAGGGTATGCAACGCCACACTGACGAGTGCAGATTCCGTGGTTATCCCTTTGCCGCCGATCCGTCCCAACAACTCGCGCGAATGGACGGTGATGAGATCAAGCCGCTGATCGAAGGTGCGGAGTACCTGTTCACCAACGAGTACGAGGCAGCCTTGATCGAGCAGAAGACCGGCTGGTCGGCAGACGATCTCGCAGCCATGGTGAACGTCCGAGTGATCACGCTCGGTCCTGATGGTGCCCGCATCGAACGTCGTGGCGCTGACCCGGTGCAGGTGACCGTCCCCGAGGAGGAGAGCAAGGCCGACCCAACCGGTGTGGGGGACGCATTCCGGGCCGGATTCCTCGCGGGACAATCGTGGGGGCTCTCGGACGAGCGATCCGCGCAGGTGGGGTCCCTCGTTGCCACCTACGTGATCGAGACGGTTGGAACGCAGGAGTACCAACTCGCGCAGCAGCACTTCCTGCAACGTCTCGCTGCCGCTTACGGCGATGATGCGGCAAGCGAGGTCGAGCAGCACGTCTCGTGTCCCCGCCCGTAGGCAACTTCGCATCGGAGCCCCTATGGGAGCTTCCTGATCCCACGGCCGCTGATGCCGGCGAAGACCTCGTCGCGATCGGTGGTGGGCTGGATCCGGGAACCGTTCTCACGGCCTATTCCCGTGGCATGTTCCCGATGGAAGTCGCGCTCGGTGCCGAACTCGGTGGTGGCAGCACCTTGGGGTGGTGGTCCCCTGATCCGCGCGGGGTGCTGTTCCCGGGCGATCTACGGGTGTCACGATCGCTAGCGCGCTCTGCGCGACGGTTCAGCACGACGGTGGATCGCGCTTTTGTCGATGTCATGCGTGCCTGCGCGGAGCCGTCGCGTCCTCACGGCTGGATCACCGACGGATTCATCGATGCGTACACCGAACTGCACCGACTCGGTTTCGCTCACTCGGTCGAGGTGTGGAGCGGTAGGGAACTCGTGGGAGGTCTGTACGGAGTGGAAGTGGGTGGACTGTTCGCCGGTGAGTCCATGTTCCACCGAGTGCGCGATGCATCGAAGGTCGCGCTCGTTGCCCTCGTCCAGCAGATCGACGCGTGTCCCGGAGAGCGTTTGATCGACGTTCAGTGGCGCACCGAACACCTCGCGAGCCTGGGCGTCGTAGAGATTTCGCGCAACACCTATCTCGATCTACTGCCGGCCCTGTGTGAGCTCGATCCGTGCTTTCGGACAACGCAGAAGGACGGGCTCTAGCCGCGGGCCTGCTCGAGAATGCCGGGTGCGGTGGACAGGAAAGCCTCGATCGTGTCGTGGGTGCAGCCGTAGGGCAGGGATACGCGCAAACTTCCGGTCGTGGAGATCCCCATCGCTTCCAGCACGTGGCTCGGCATCCGAGAGTCGGCGGTGCACGCTGATCCGCTCGCAACAGCGATGGTGTGTTTGTCGAGTTCGGTGACGACGGCTTCGCCGATGACGTCCTCGGCCACGAGTGTCACGATGTGGGGAAGGCGTTCGATGGGATCACCCACGGCGCTCACGCCCGGCCAGGTGGAAGCGGTGCGGCGGATTCGATCGATCATCTCGTAGTGGACGCGCGCTTGCTGTTCCCAGTGCGGACCGACGTACTCGGCTGCGCTGGCCGCCGCTGCGACCGCCGCGATATCGGGAAAACCGCCGACCCACCCCCGGTCGGGGGCCTCGGGTGGACGCCAGCGGATGTCCGGCTTCACCGCCAGCACCGCACATCCCGAAGGACCACCCCAGTCTCGGGGTACGACCACCGCGGTGTCCCATGCCTGCCCCAGGGGTCGATGGCCCGCGACCTGGACGGCGTCGCTCACCATCGGCACGCCGGCCGCCCGGCAGGCGGCGTGGATCTCAGCGACGGGCTGCACCGTGCCCACTTCTGCGTTGGCCTGTTGAATGCACACCACTGCGGCACCCCTGGCCAACTCGGCGCCGAAGGCGGCTAGCTCGACTCGGCCGGTTCGATCAACTGGGACCGTGACGACCTCGGCACCCGAGCACGCCCGGGCGGCGAACACCACGGCCATGGATTCGGTGGCGCCAATGAGGATGCGAGGGGGAGCACCGTCGGCCGTCCGGGCCTCGAACAGGCCCATCACCGCCGCGCGAAGTACGTCGGACCCGGAGCTGCCCACGAAACACATGGCGGCGGGGACTTCGAGAAAGCCGGCGATGGCGGCGCGAGCGGTGTCCAGAACCAAGCCGGCGCGACGACCCTGATGGTGCAAGCGGGCCGGGTCAGACCAGCCCTGATCCAAGGCCGCGACCAGGGCCCGGGTGGCGACGGGCAGGACCGGCTGACCACCGACGGCGTCGAGGTAACCCGGACCCGGATTCGGGCCGGGGTTGGGCCACATCTGCGCTCCCGAGTCCGTGGAATCGAAGGCGTGCGGACCGGTCATATGCGCACGCTAGCGGGAGTGGGAGATCTCACGCCGGTTCCGTTGAATCCCCGGTGGCCCAGGGCGTATCTCGGGGCCGTCGGTGCGCTAGTCTCCAGGGGGAGTGTCCCCTAAGGACGCATCCAACGATTCTCGGTCCGGAATTGGCAGAAAGGCGATACGTGAACCCGTCCACCGATCACGGTGCGAGGGCGAAGAAGCCCCGGTCTCGGCACGCGGTCGTCGGCGCCGTCGCGCTGGCTGTGTCCGGTCTCGCTCTGTCCGGCTGTACCGCGAACGAAGCCTTCTTCTTCGATCTCCCCGAGCCCGCGTCTGCCGAAGCGCCGATCATCCAGAATCTGTGGAACGGTTCGTGGATCGCCGCGTGGGCGGTGGGCATCTTGACGTGGGGTCTGATGATCTGGGCGGCAATCGCCTACCGACGTCGGCACGCCAACGAAGTCCCCGAGCAGACGAAGTACAACGTCCCCATCGAGGCGCTGTACACGATCGTCCCACTGATCATGATTCTCGGACTCTTTTGGTTCACCGCGAAGGATCAAAGCGAGATCCTCACGCTGGATAACGACGAGCAGCAAACGGTCAACGTCGTCGGGTTCCGCTGGTCCTGGGCCTTCAACTACATGGACGAGGACGTCTACGACGTCGGCGTTCCCTACGGTGAAGGGTCGGTCGGCGAGCCGCCCACGTTGTACCTGCCGGTGGACGAGAAAGTTCGCTTTGAGTTGAACTCACCCGATGTCATCCACTCCTTCTGGGTGCCGGCGTTCTTGTTCAAGATGGACGTCATCCCGGGCAAGACGAACGTCTTCGAACTCACACCCGACAGGATCGGCACATACGCCGGCAAGTGCGCCGAGCTGTGCGGTGTCGACCACGCCCGCATGCTGTTCCAGGTCGAGGTCGTCGAGCGAGACGAATTCGAGGCCAAGATGGAAGATCTCCGGGCCAAGGGCCAAACCGGTCAATTGGAGACCGACCGAGTCAATAGTGACGGACAGCGTCCCGAGGAGCGCAAGCTATGACACTCCTGAATGATCCCCCCGTCGCGGGTACCTCCTCCGAGGCACCGGTCTACACCCCGCGAAAGCCGGGCCTGGGCAAAGCGATCGTCAACTGGATCACGTCCACCGACCACAAGACCATCGGCTACATGTACATCATCACGTCGATGATCTGGTTCTTGATCGGTGGCTTGATGGCACTGGTGATACGGGCCGAACTTGCAGTTCCCGGCCTGCAGTTCATCTCACTCGAGCAGTACAACCAACTGTTCACCATGCACGGCACCATCATGCTGCTGCTGTTCGCCACACCCCTTTTCATCGGGTTCGGCAACGTGATCATGCCGTTGCAGATCGGCGCCCCGGACGTCGCGTTCCCCCGACTCAACATGTTCGGGTACTGGCTGTTCCTCTTCGGTGGACTCGTTGCAGCGGCTGGCTTCCTCACCCCCGATGGGGCAGCATCCTTCGGCTGGTTCGCCTACGCCCCCCTCAGCGGTGCGGTCAACTCTCCGGGCGCCGGAGCCGATCTTTGGTTCATCGGGTTGGCCATCGGCGGCTTGGGAACCATTCTCGGTGGCGTCAACTTCATCACCACGATCATGACCATGCGGGCACCGGGCATGACGATGTTCCGGATGCCGATCTTCACGTGGACGATCTTCATCACCTCGGTGCTGGTGCTCGTGGCCTTCCCCGTCCTGGCAGCCGCGCTGGTCGTCATGTTCATCGACCGACAATTCGGATCCGTTGTCTTCGCGCCGGAGAACGGCGGGGCCATCTTGTGGCAGCACCTTTTCTGGTTCTTCGGTCACCCGGAGGTTTACATCATCGCCTTGCCGTTCTTCGGCATCGCGAGCGAGATCATCCCGGTCTTCGCTCGCAAGCCGATCTTCGGTTACAAGGGCCTGATTTTCGCGACCATGGCGATCGGCGCCCTGTCCTTCGCCGTCTGGGCGCACCACATGTACGTCACGGGTTCGGTGTACCTACCGTTCTTCGCCCTCATGACCATGCTCATCGCCGTCCCCACGGGCGTGAAGTTCTTCAATTGGATCGGGACCATGTGGAAGGGGTCGATTTCCTTCGACACCCCGATGCTTTGGACTTTGGGATTCATGATCACGTTCCTGTTCGGCGGCCTGACCGGCATCATCTTGTCCGCGCCGCCGCTTGACTTCCACGTCTCCGACAGTTATTTCGTCGTTGCCCACTTCCACTACGTCGTCTTCGGAACCGTGGTGTTCCTGACTTTCGCCGCGCTGTATTTCTGGTGGCCAAAGATGACCGGCAAGATGCTGAACGAGCGCTTGGGCAAGATTCACTTCTGGCTGTTGTTCATCGGCTTCCAGGTGACCTTCCTGGTCCAGCACTGGCTCGGCGTCCAGGGCATGCCACGTCGATACGGCGACTACCTGCCGGTTGATGACTTCACGACATTGAACGTGGTGTCCACGGTCGGAGCCGCGATCCTGGGTGTGTCGACCCTGTTCTTCATCTGGAACGTCTTGACCACGTGGAAGAACGCTCCGAAGGTCACGGTCGACGACCCCTGGGGCTGGGGCGGCTCCCTGGAGTGGGCTACCAGTTGCCCACCGCCGCGGCACAACTTCACTTCGTTGCCACGCATCCGCTCCGAGCGTCCGGCGTTCGATCTGCATCATCCCGAGCTGGCCCCGCCGAGTGCCCGCTCCCAGCCGCAGATCAGCAGTAGCGCGAGCAGCTCGGGTGGAGTGCACTAATGAAGATCGAAGGCTGGACGTTCGCGTTGGGGTTCATCTTCTTTTGGATGGTGAGCGGTGCGTACTGGTATCTCAGTCGGGACGAAGTGGGCACCACGCTGCTGGTTCTGACGGGTGCCCTCGCTTTCCTGGTTGCTTTCTATCTCCTGTACACCGCCAAGCGCGTGTACCCACGGCCCGAGGATCGCGATGACGCGGAGATTGACGAGGCCGATCCGGAGTACGGCTTCTTCAGCCCGCACTCCTGGTGGCCACTGGTTGTGGCACTCGGTGCGGCCACCATCGCCCTGGGACTGGTCTTCGCCGTCTGGGTGATCGTGCTGGGCGCTTCGGTGCTCATGCTCGGCATCATCGGGTGGCTGTTCGAGTACTACCGGGGCGAATTCGCTCGGTAGTACGACCGTCGGGCATAGCGGTCATTCTTGGGCGTGGCCGCCGGCCCTTGCTCCGTGCAGCACGTACCCTGGAGAGACGTCAGTTCAGATCCGTGGGAGTTCACGTCGTGTTCGTCAGCAGAGTCCAAGCGATAGCCGCGTGCGGTGCCGCGGCGCTTGTGCTTACTGCCTGTCAGCCGACCCTGACCGTGACGACGGCCCCGATGGACACCGAACCGGATGTGTCCATAAGTGCCACGCCCCAGGCAACCGAGGTGGAACCGAGCACTCCGATCGTGGTCGAAGCAGACGGCGGCAGACTGCAGGATGTTCAGGTGACCGGGCCGACGGGCGTCTTGGAAGGTGAATGGGACGAGCAGCGGACCCGATGGACGTCAACGGATGTAGCACTGGATTACGGCGCCTCGTACACGATCCAGGCCAGGGCGTACGACGCCCGCGGCAACGTCGTCACGGAGACTTCACGCTTCAGCACCATCGAGCCGGAGAAGTTCTTCAAGGCCTACGCAGAACCGGCTGAGGGCGAAGTGGTCGGAGTGGGCATTCCGATCACCGTGAACTTCAACAAGAAGGTCCAGAACAAGGCCGAGGTCGAGCAGGCGATGGTCGTGCGAACGCCCGAAACCTTGGTCGGCGCCTGGGCGTGGAAGGACGACAAAACAGCGGAATTCCGTCCCAAGGACCTGTGGCCCGGAGACATGGACGTCACTGTCGACCTCAACTTCGAAGGTGTTCAAGCCAAGGACGGTGTCTTCGGCAAAGAGAACACCTCTCAGACATTCCGCTACCGACCATCGATGGTGAGCATCGTCGATGCCGACACGTACACGATGGATGTCTACAAGAGTGGCGAACTCGTCAACA
>CAZVWA010000013.1:0-20670 GCA_964631085.1 uncultured Rubrivirga sp. | reverse complement strand
TTTTCTTCGGTTTGTTCCGCGTTCTGCAGTACGGCATCGCGCAGGAGCAACCGATTGGTGTTTTCGCGTGGACGCAGTACCAGGACCTGGTGAGCATCGCGCACGACGCAACCATCTTCGACGTTCCATTGTGGGCGACCTTCTGGCTTGCTAATGAGGTTCAAGCCGAGACAGGCACGAGCGCATTGACGGTACGGATACTCGCGGCGATCTTGATCGTGGCGATGAGTACGACGACGTTCTTGACCCAGCGCCAACTCATCGTGAAGAACACCGCGCCGGATAACCCGATGGTGCGGCAGCAGAAGATCTTGCTGTACGTATTCCCGTTGGTCTTCGCGGTGGGCGGTGTGAACTTCCCGATCGGTGTTCTCATTTACTGGTTCACCACCAACTTGTGGTCGATGGGCCAGCAGTTCTATGTGATCCGCAACAACCCACAACCCGGTACGCCGGCCTTCGAAGCACTCGAGGCGCGCAAGAAGGAGAAGGCGGCTCGTAAAGCTGCGCGCAAAGGTGGCGTGGCGGTAGCGGATGCGGTCGAGGAAGAAGAAGTTCCCGACACCCCGTCAGCAAGAGCCCAACCGAAAAAGACTTCGCGCAGTAAGCGCAAGAAGAAGAAATAGCGACGAACGTCGTCGCCCTACCAAGCAGGGCTGAGCCCGCACCCAAGGAGCTACCGGTGAACACAGAAGATCGAGTCGACGAGGCGGTCGTCGAGGACGACGCGAGCCAGGAAGAGAACGTCGAGGAAAACGGCAAGGAAGACGCCAACCCCGAGGCCGAGGGTGAGGCCGCGGCGGACTACCTCGAGGGACTCCTGGACATCATCGACGCCGACGGAGACATCGACATCGACGTCGAGGGCGACCGCACCCTGGTCTCGGTGATCGAGGTGAACGAGGGCGATCTATCCCACCTGGTGGGCGAGGACGGCGAGGTGCTGTCGGCCCTTCAGGAGCTAACCCGACTCGCGGCCGCTCGGGAGACCGGCGAGAGGTCACGGTTGATGGTCGACATCGCCGGGCACCGCGCCAAGCAAAAGGCGGCCCTGGAGAAGGCGGCGGAGACCGCCATCGCCGAGGCCCAGCGCACCGCTGCCCCGGTCTCTATGGCCCCCATGAATTCCTTCGAACGCAAGGTGGTCCACGACGTCGTCGCGGCCGCCGGGCTGGTGAGCGAATCGGAAGGGGAGGACCCTGACCGCAGGGTCGTCATCCGCGTTTCGTAGATGGTTTCCCGTGAAACATCGGGCGGATCACCCGGCCCGCCTGGCCCACCTCAACCGCTGGACCTCCCGGTTCCTTCGGATCCCCCGGCATTGCCATCCTGGTTGGACCCCGCTGGCCCGGGGCTGAAGCGCTACGCCGAGATCCTCACCGGGCCGGGGATCGAGCGCGGCTTGCTGGGTCCCCGGGAGGCCGAGCGCATCTGGGACCGCCACATCATCAACTGCGCCGTGGTGGTCGAACCCGATGCGGGGGTTATCGGTAAGGGAGCTCGAGTGGCCGACATCGGATCCGGGGCGGGCCTGCCGGGTGTGGTGTGGGCGCTGGCCCGACCCGACCTGCACGTGGTCCTTATCGAATCCCTGTTGCGCCGGGCAACCTTTCTAACCGAATGCGTGAACGACCTGGGTCTGACCGACCGGGTCCAGGTGATCCGAGCTAGGGCAGAAGAAGCCGCCGAGCGCCCCGGCTCCTTCGATGTGGTGACCGCACGGGCGGTAGCTCCGCTCGCCAAGTTGGCCACGTGGGGGGCACCCCTATTGCGACCGGGCGGAACGCTGGTTGCCGTCAAAGGGGAATCGGCGGCCGAAGAAGTGAGCCGGGATCAAGAAATCCTCGATGGGCTCAAACTCAACGACGTCGAGGTCCGGCAACTCGGGCGGGGCTTGGTGGACCCACCCACCACGGTCGTGACGGCCATCCGATCTACGGCAGAATGAACCTGTGAGCGCAGCCTCCCCCGAATCCATCCACCCCTCCGGTCTGGGCTGGCCTACTGTGCCCGGCGATGTTTCACGGGAAACATCCGAGCCTGAGGCTCGACCAGGGCACGCGAGTGGCCTGGGCTGGCCCACCTCCGTCGAGGTGGGAGCCACGTGACCCGGATCATCACTATCGCCAACCAAAAGGGCGGCGTGGGCAAGACGACCACCACCGTCAATGTCGCCGCGGCCCTGGCGAGCTCGGGTCAGCGAGTCCTCGTGATCGACTTGGATCCGCAAGGCAACGCCTCGACGGCCCTGGGCATCGAGCACCAGGAGGGCATCCCGGATGTTTACGACGTACTCACCAACGACACACCTTTAGCGGAAATTGTCCAAGAATGTCCTGATATATCCGGATTATACGGAGCCCCCGCCACCATCGACCTCGCCGGAGCCGAGATCGAACTGGTGGCCAGCGAGGGTCGCGAATACCGCCTCCGCACCGCCATCGATGACTACCTGGCCAACCGGCGGGCCACGGATGGCGAACTCGACTACGTCCTGATCGATTGCCCGCCGAGCCTGGGCCTGCTCACGCTGAACGGTTTGGTCGCTGCGCGCGAGGTCTTGCTGCCGATCCAGTGCGAGTACTACGCACTCGAGGGACTGTCGCAGCTCTTACGGACCGTGGACATGGTCACCTCGCATCTGAACCCGGACCTGCACGTCAGCGCGATCGTCTTGACGATGTACGACGGTCGAACCCGACTCGCCTCCCAGGTCGCACACGAAGTCCGCACCCACTTCGGTGCGCGTGTCCTCGACACCGTGGTACCGCGATCGGTTCGAGTATCCGAAGCACCGTCCTACGGACAAACGGTTCTCACCTACGACGCCACAAGTTCGGGCTCAATCGCCTACCGCGAGGTAGCAGAGCAACTCCATGCAATCTCGATGGAAGAACTCACCGCTGAATCCCCCACACCGGAAACCAACTAAAGGAATACCCATGGCCAAGAGAGGACTGGGCAAGGGACTCGGTGCGCTGATTCCCACCGACGACGACGCCAAGCCAAAGCGCGTAGCTGCTCCGGCTGCCAAGCAGACGACGGTCGAACGCGATGCACCGAGGACCACCCCCGTCGAGATCTCCACCGACCTTGCGACATTCGCTGAGCTGCCAGTGGATTCCGTGCAACCCAATCCGCGTCAACCGCGGGCGGTGTTCGACGAGGACGCACTCGCGGAATTAACGTTTTCCATCAAGGAAATCGGTCTCCTTCAACCGATCGTCGTGCGGCCGAACGACGACGCTTACGAACTCATCGCTGGTGAACGGCGACTACGCGCGAGCAAGGACGCCGGGCTCACCACTATTCCGGCGATCATCCGCACCACCGACGACGCCGACATGCTGCGCGATGCACTCTTGGAGAACCTGCATCGCGCGGACCTGAATCCACTTGAGGAAGCAGCAGCCTATTCGCAGATGCTCGCTGATTTCGATTGCACGCAAGAAGAACTCGCTGCGCGCATTGGGCGTTCACGGCCGCAGGTCACGAACACACTGCGGTTATTGAAACTTCCGACGTCGGTACAAACCAAAGTCGCCGCTGGCGTTCTGAGCGCGGGTCACGCTCGTGCCCTGTTGTCCTTGGAGTCCCCCGAACAGATGGACTCTATGGCCAAGCGGATCATCGCGGAGGGGTTGAGTGTCCGCTCGACCGAAGAGATGGTCGCGCTCGGCGTCAAAGAGGACTCGGGTAAAGAACGCAAACAACGAGAACGCAAGACGCGAAGCGACGAACTCGAAGACCTCGTCACCGAGCTCACGTCACGAGTCGCCGATCAACTCGATACTCGGGTTTCGGTTTCGGGCATGGCGCGAAAGAACGCCAAAGGATCGCTGGTGATCGAGTTCGCGGACGCGGAGGATTTGCGTCGGATAGTCGACGTCATCGACTAGCGGGTGTGAGGGGCTCAGTCTTCGATGAGGCGGGCCAACACATCGCCCACAGACAAGTCAGCAGCGGCGATGGATTGCGGCATCAACGATGTCTCGGTCATACCCGGTGCGACATTGACTTCCAAGAACCACACCACACCCTCGGCGTCGACGATGACGTCGATCCGCGATAGGTCGCTGAGCCCGAGTGCAGCATGGACGGTCAACGCGACATCGTTAACCGTCTGGGTGACGTCGTCGTTCAATCGAGCAGGGCAGAAGAACTCGGTGGTGCCGGCTGTGTAGCGCGCGTGGTAGTCGTACATCCCCGATTCCGGCACGATCTCGACCGACGGCAGGACGGTGGGACCGTCCGCAGAGTCGATGACGCTCACGGCGATCTCGGTGCCCTCGATAAAGCGTTGGATCATCGCCGTCTCGCCGTAGGCGAAGGCCGAAACCATGGCCGGGGGAAGGTCTTGCGCACTACGCACGATGGAGACACCCAGGGCGCTACCCCCTCGCGTGGGCTTGACCACGAGCGGGAATCCGATGCGATCTCCGACCGCCTGCATGACCGCCGGGGCGCCGAGTTCACGGAACGTGGACTGCGGGAGAACGACGAACTCGGGAACGGCGATACCCGTTCCCGACACCAGCGTCGAGGCCACCGGCTTGTCGAAAGCCAGCCGGCTGCCCGCAGCATCGGAGCCGACGTAATCGATGTCCAACGTCTCGAGGACATCCCGCAGGGCGCCGTCCTCACCGGCCGCGCCGTGCAGCAGGGGAACCACACAGTCTGGACGGTGGGCAGTCAGGTGGGGGAGCAGGCCTGCGTCGACGTCGGCTTCGGTCACCTCCCAATCGGGCCGTGCGCTGCGCAGGGCCTCGGCGACCCGGCGACCGGAACGAAGGGAGACGTCGCGCTCGGGGGACAGGCCTCCGGAGAGCACCAGTACGTGTCGGGCGCTCATGCCAGATCCGGCCCGGGTGTCGAGGACTCCCCGTCGGTGAGCGTTGAGCCGCTCGACGCCGTTCCGAAGGTCCGGGCGATCTCGAGTTCGGTCTCGACCACCGCGGAGAGGCGACGAACCCCCTCACGGATGCGGTCTGGATCGGGGTAGCAGTAGGACAGTCGCATACTCGAGGCGCCTTGACCGTCGACGTAGAAACCGGTGCCGGGGACGTAGGCGACGAGTTCGGAGATAGCGCGCGGCAGCATGGCCGTGGCGTCGAGTCCTTCGGGAAGGGTGACCCACGAGTAGAAGCCACCGGCGGGAATCGTCCAGCGTGTGCCCTCGGGCATCATCGCCTGCAGCGATTCCAGCAGCGCGTCACGGCGCTCGCGGTAGACCTCACGGAAGGACTTGATCTGCTCTTGCCACGGCTCGGTGGCGAGGTACTCCGAGACCGTCAACTGCGCGTAGTTCGACGGACACAACGTGGCGGCTTCGGCGGCAAGGACTAACTTCTCGCGCACACCGTGCGGTGCGATCGCCCACCCCACACGCAAACCCGAAGCGATCGTCTTGGAGAAGGAGCCGAGGTAGATGACGCCCTCGGCGTCGTCGGCGCGCAGTGCTCGGGGCGGTTCGCCTTCGAAACCGAGCAGACCGTAGGGATCGTCCTCGAGGACAGCGATGCCTGCGGACTGCGCGATCTGCAGGATTTCTTGACGACGCTCCGGACCCTGGGTGACGCCAGCGGGGTTGTGGAACGAGGGGATCGTGTAGATCAACTTCACGCGCTTGCCCTGCGCGCGCACGGTCGCGATCGCTTCACTCAGCGCGCTCGGCACCAGACCTTCGTCATCCATCGCGACGTGCACGATGTCGCACTCGTAGGAGCGGAAGACCCCGAGCGCGCCGACGTAGGACGGCGATTCGACGAGGACGACGTCACCGGGATCGCAGAACGTCCGCGTGACGAGATCGAGAGCCATCTGCGAGCCGGTGGTGACGATGATGTCGTCGGGGTGCGCATGCACGCCCACCTCGGCGGTGACGTCGAGGATCTGCTCGCGCAGCCGAACGTCACCTTGGCCGGATCCGTATTGCAGGGCCTGCGGGCCCTTCTCGCGCACCACCCGCGCGGCGATGTCGGCCATCTGGTCCATGGACAGCGCCTGGACATACGGCATTCCGCCGGCCAGGGACACCACCTCGGGTCGGCTCGCGACGGCGAAGAGTGCACGGATAGCCGAGCCGGAGATGTTCTTGGCGCGCTGGGCGTAGGAATCGACCCACGGGTCCAGCCGGGAACCGCTGGGAGAGCTCTCGGCGTTCATGAGGCTCCTGTCGGCCGGCGGTTCGGGTCAGGGGAAGTATTTCTCTCTCCGGCGTGGCGACCTACGATAGGACACGTGCCTTGATCAGGCACATCTCGCTCGCGGGTCGGCCGCGAGCGGCCGGGGAGGTCGCCATGGGAAAGATCGTGATGATCGCCGCCCTGGTGGTTATCGGCGTGGTGGCCGGATTTGTGGTGCGCCTGCTCTTGCCGGGCCGAGCCCTGGGCAGCGGCGGCAACTAGCGAATAACCGCCGGCGCGCAGACGTCGGTGACGGCCGCGGCGATTCCTTCGGCAACGGCGTCGTGGAACGCGTCGCTGCCGAGGTGCTTGGCATCGGAAGGATTGGACACGTATCCGACCTCGACCCGCACCGCCGGCATCCTCGTGAGCCGTAACAGGTCCCAGGTGCGCGGATGGATGCGGCAATCGAGTCGGTCGGTTCGCGCGGTGAGTTCGGCCTGGACGTGCTCGGCGAGGATCTGGCCCGCGTGCGAGTGCAGGGAGCCGCGCGGATGCCCGTAGTAGAAGGTCGCGATGCCGTTGGGAAGTTCACTGGTCGAGCGATCGACGTGGATGGAGACGGTGAGGTCGGCGTCGACGGAGTTGGCGAACTCCGCACGCTCGGCTTCACTCGGCGGTTCACCAACCGGGTGCGCCGGCCGCGTCAACAACACTTGCGTTCCGAGGGCTGCGAGGCGACCTTCCACGCGCACCGCGATCGCGTGACACATGTCCGGATCCACGATGCTGCCCGGGTCGAGCACGATCACCTTGTCCGCAACACCGGATTGCAGACGACTCAAGTGCACGTGCTCACGCAACTCCGCTGCATCGCCGCCGACGACGGTTCGAATCAGTCGGTCGAACGCACGGAAGGTTTCCGGCCCGCAGGTGCCATCGGGGGAGACACCCACACCCGCCTGGAACTCCCGCAGTGCCGAATCGGTGTCCGGTCCGAAGATGCCGTCCGGACGTCCGGGGTTGAACCCCAGTTCGACCAAGCGCCGCTGCAAAGTGGTGACGTCGTCTCCCACCACCATGTGACCGGGAACGTAGGACAACACTCGATCGCCGAGCTGCCATCGTGCTTCGTCGAGACGACGGAAGGTGTCGGGCCCGACGATGCCGTCGACGGTAATACCGCGTTCTTGTTGGAAAGTGCGTACCGCCCGATCGATGTCTTCGTCAAAGACGACATCGTCGAGCGAACTGCCTACCGGCAGGTCGTTACATAGTCCGAGATGCGCGAGCCGTGCGCGCACCTCCGCGACGGCCGCCCCGGAAGAACCAAGGCGGAGCACGTTCCTACAAGTACTCGGATAGGTCCGCGAGCAGCGCGGCCTTGGGCTTGGCGCCGATGATGGTCTTGACGACCTCGCCACCGGAGAAGACGTTCATGGTGGGGATCGAGGTGATGCCGTACGACGCCGCAGTTTGCGGGTTTTCGTCGACGTTCAACTTGGCGATCACGATGGCGTCGTTCTCCGAGGCGATCTCCTCGAGGATGGGAGCGATCATCTTGCACGGACCGCACCACTCGGCCCAGAAGTCCACGACGACGGGCTTGTCGCTCATCAGGACATCGTCGGCGAATGAGGCGTCGCTCACGATCTTCGGTGCTCCCATGGTTTCTCCTTCAGATTCACGGGGAAGACGGCTTGTTGGTGTCGGGTCAGCCTACGCGGGATCGGGGGGATCGGGGGGATCGTGTTTCTCGCGTGGCCGGGAACCGCGGGGCGGTTAGCCCTCCTTGTCCGCCAGGAAGCGCTCGGCATCGAGGGCGGCCGAACAGCCGGTCCCTGCGGCGGTGATCGCCTGGCGGTAGGTGTGGTCCACGAGGTCACCGCACGCGAAGACACCGGTGAGGTTGGTACGGGTGCTCGGGGCGTCGACCAGGACGTAGCCCTCGTCGTCGAGGTCGATTTGGCCGGTGATGAGTTCCGAACGTGGATCGTGACCGATGGCGATGAACAGGCCGGTGACTGGGAGTTCTCGCCTCTCACCGTTGACGGTGTCCTCGATGACGATGCCGTTGACCTTGTCCTCGCCCAGGACGTCCACCACCTGTGAATTCCAGACGGGCTCGATCTTCTCGTTGGACAGCACACGCTCGGCCATCACCTTGCTGGCGCGCAGTTCATCGCGGCGGTGGATGAGGTACACCTTGTCGGCGAAGCGGGTGAGGAAGGTGGCCTCTTCCGCGGCGGTGTCACCACCTCCGACGACGGCGATCTCCTGCTGACGGAAGAAGAAGCCATCGCACGTTGCGCACCACGAGACTCCGTGGCCGGACAGGCGCTTCTCGTTCTCAAGGCCGAGCTCGCGATAGCCCGAACCCATCGCGAGGATCACCGCGTGCGCGGAGTGGGTGTTGCCCGATCCGTCGGTCACGGTCTTGACGTCACCGTCGAGTTGCACCGCGGTGATGTCGTCGGTGATGAGTTCGGCGCCGAATCGTTCGGCCTGCTTGCGCATCTCCTCCATCAGTTGCGGACCCATGATGCCCTCGGCGAACCCGGGGTAGTTCTCGACCTCGGTGGTGTTCATGAGTGCACCACCCGCGGTCACCGAACCTTCGAACACCAGCGGATTGAGTTGGGCGCGGGCGGCGTAGACCGCCGCGGTGTAGCCGGCGGGACCCGAGCCGATGATGATCACGTTCCTGACGTCGCTCACGGCGATTCACTCCAAGATTCGGTTGCGTACGCGGGCGCATTCGCCCACGTGATGGCCGGCATACGATACCGCGGACCGCATACCGTAGGGGGTATCGGCTTCGAGGATGGTCTTACCGGGCGAGGGTGAAGGCGACCCGCAGCAGCGTGGGGTCGTGGCCGGGTCCTTGCATGCCGCACGTTGGCTCGACCACGTAGATGGTGGTGACCCCCATCTGCCGACCCATCCGACGCATTTTCTCGGCGTCCATCCCGTCCATCTGGGTCATGTCCACCATGAACTCCGGGACCACCAGCAGTCCCGCGTCGATGCCGTTGACCTTCGCCCGCAGCGCCAGCAACGCCTGCGACGTCTCCACCCGGGTGACCTTGGTGACGCAATCGCGCAGCACCTTCGGGTCCGATGTCATGCCGTCGGCGGACGGTTGCCATTGCTCCTCGGGCATCTCTAGGACGTCCGCCGGCTCGTCGATGCCGGCGTCCTCGAGAAGCGCATCCACCGTGGTGGCCAACTCCGTCGCCTTGAGATCCTCACCGAGGTCCATGACCTTCTTGGCCGGTGGGACGAATCCCGCCTGCACGACCCGCGGCGCCGGGGCGGCATCGGCCGCCACCGAGGCTTCCTCGGTGGTGACGGCCTCCGCCTCGACCGAATCGCTCGCGACCACCGCAGGCCCATCGGTGCCGCTATCTCCTGCATCTCCGAACGGACCAAGCACGCTGGCACCGATCGCCACCGCGAGCACGGCCACGCTCGCCGCGACCAGGGGGGTGGTCCACTTGCTGCCCGGCAGGGCGCGCAGCCGACGGTGGCCGCTCGGGGCTCCCTCAGCGATGTGCTCGTCGGAGAACTGCTCCACGGAGATGGCGGCCGAGATCCGATCCCAGACATCGGCGGGAACCTGATCCAGCGGCTCGCGATCGAGCGAGGTGCCCCAGTTCGCGAGAACGTCGCGAACCGATTCTTGGATCTGCGGATCGAACGCCGGGTCCTGCCCCGCGGGGCGGATGCCCTCACCGCTTTCGTCACTCATCTCTTGGGTCACCTCCCCTGGGATCCTCGGTGCTGGCCTCGGGCCCGGGCGGGCCCCCAGCATTGCCTGCTGCTTCCTCTCGTCCGACGGACGGCGGCGGGTGGTGGTTCCGCAGGAAGCCCAGGGATTCGGCCAACCGGGCGCGTCCACGCGAGCATCTGCTCTTGACCGTGCCCGGCGGGCAATCGAGCATCGCGGCGGCTTCCTCGACCGAGTACCCCTCGACGTCGACCAGCACGATGGCCTCGCGCTGGGGCTCGGGCAGTTCTGCCAGCGCCCGAGCGATCTCGAGTTGGGTCTCCCGGGCCGCGATCGGATCGGTCGGGATGCCCCCGCGCCCGACCGGAGTCGCCGTCGAAGCGGCCCTCCCGAGCGCGTCGTCCTCGGGTAACGGAACGCTGCTGCGCACGCTGCGGCGTCGTAGTCGATCCAGACTGGCGTTGACCACGATCCGGTGCAACCAGGTGGTGACCGCGGAGTCACCGCGGAATTGAGCGGCGCGGCGAAAGGCCGAGATCATCGCGTCCTGAAGGGCGTCGGCTGCCTCGTCGGGGTCGCCCGTGGTGCGCAACGCCACCGCCCACAAACGGTCGCGGTGACGGGCGATCAGGGTGCCGAAGGCCTCGGCGTCGCCGTCGATATGCGCCTGCAGCAAATCGCGGTCGGTCGGGGCGACGGCGGGCGACACCTGCGACTCATTCGACACGGCTGCGAGCCTACTGATGGCGGCGACGCTCCCACAGTCGTCGGCGATGCCTCTTCAGCCGTCCGCTACTCGTCCTCGATGAGCTCGGCGGGGTCCAGGCCGGTGATGGACACCTGTCGGATGCCGGCTTGATAGCGGGGCTCGTCGTCGCCGGTTGTCTCGGGGATGACGGGAAGTCCGGTCAACCAAATGAGCACGTACTGACCGATCACCGACCGCGGGGAACGCAAGGTGATCTCCGGACCGGCGTCGTTGACCGACGCGAACTCCGTCCACAGATCGGGGTCGTCAAGGATCTGATCGGCCACCCGGACGTCGAGGTCGGTCCCGAAGCCGACCAGGTCGAGTTCGACGGTCGAGAGTTGCTTGGGGCTGCCGAGGTCGACTATCAACCCGACGCCGCCTTTGGTGCCGACGTTGGGGGCGTCGTACTTGCGCGTCAACCACGCCGTGGTGCCGTCCGCGTCTGCCGCGAGGGGTGCTCGCTTGTTGCGTTCCTTGCCGTCCGCACCGTCGGGTTGGCCGTCGTCGTTGCTGTCACCGAGCGGATCGTAGGAACGAACGCTCTCGATCGGCAGCACCGCGGTGAGCCCGGAATCGAAGTTCTCCTCGAACGGAACCGCCTCGATCTCCAGAATCGATTGATCGGTGACCGGAGCCTGTTCATCGATCGCCGGACCGCCCACGAGTTGCTGCCAACCGAAGTAGCCGATGCCCGCTGTTAGGGCGATCGCGAAGACTACGGCCAGGAAACGTCCGATGATCGCGCCGATGCCCACCCTTCGACGCGGCAGGTCGGCTCGCTGTTCGGATTCGGCCGGAGCGGGTAGGGCCGACATAGCCGTCGTCGCGGCGGAAGCGGCGGTGCGGATTCGATCGCCGACGGACGCGGACTGCACGCCGGTGACCGGCGAGAGGTAGTCCTCGGCCGAACCCGCCGCGGTGGCGAAGCCTTCGACCGAGGTGATGGGCATCGACCCGCGAGGTCGCGCCACCTGACGCACCGAGCGCGTGACGAGATCGTCGACATCCGACGGCACCCCGGCCCGCACCCGCGACGGCATCGGCACGGTGCGACCGGCGGCCGGTGCCAGCGGGATGTGAACGGTGTTGGCGTCGATCGACAGTGCAGGCCACCGACCGGTGGTCATGGCGTAGAGCAACGAACCGAGGCCGTCGATATCGGAGTCCGGCGCCGCCGGGTCGATCGGACCGAACAGCGCCGCATCGACCGCGAGTCCGCGGATACGCACCTCACCGGCCTCGGTCCAGAGAACCGCGGTGGGCCGCAGGCGACCGTGGCCGACATCGTGGCGTACGCAGTTCGCGAGTGTGCGGGCAATTTCCGCGATGGTCTCCACCGCGACGGTCGGGTCGAACAACCCGCCGTCACTCAACCGATCGGCGAGGTGGTGACCGTCGGCCCATTCGCTGACGATGGCGGTGCGCGCGGGTGCACCTTCCTCACCGGGCACGTCCATCACGTCCAGGATGCGCAGCAGGCGCCGGTCATCGACCAGCGCCGCGGCCCGCGCCGCGCCCAACACCCGGTTCAGGCGTGCGTCGTCCTTACGGATGAGTCGAATGGACACCGAGCGGTCGAGAACGTCGTCGTGTCCACGCCACAGTTCTGTCGGGAATTGCCGGTAGCCCTCGAACTGCTCGAGCGGTGAGTGCACGCTGATGAGCTCTTGCAGCACGTAGCGATCGATCCGTATTGAAGTATCCGTCATCGCCGCGCTCCCCGAACCACACGTGATTTCACCATGGCGAAGGCCGACGACACTTCCTGGACGCGCACAATCCAGGCCACGAACACGAATGTCGGCACACCGACCACGACGGACACCGCGATAAGAACGAGGGATTGGAGCTGCGCGTTCAGATCGCCACTGGGCAGCAGACCGATGGTGATCACGCGCACGATCGTGGTCAGCAGGACGGCGACGATGCCGGCGAACGTGAGACGGATCAAGACCCATACGGTTCGCCCGGTTTGCAGTGAGCCGAGCCGGTGCGCGAGCCACCACCACAGCACGATGAACCCGAACCAGTAGGCGATGACGTACCCGAGGGCGATCGACGCGACCTGCGGGCCGCCCGCAGAGGTGACTCCCAGCGATGACAGCAGCGAGAACAACGAGACAACCAGGACCAGCATCACCGCGGAGAACAGCACGGTGACGAAGAACGGTGTGCGGGTGTCCTCCATTGCGTAGAAGCCACGCAACAGCACGTAGAAGAGCGTGAACGGAAGCAGGCCGATCATGAAGATAGAGACGATGTCGCCCATCACCGACGCCTGCGCGGTGGTCGCCGCTCCGTAGCCGAACAGCAGCACCGAGATATCCGAACCGAGCACGAACAACAGCGCGGCGACGGGGACGATCAAGGCACCGACGAGGCGCATCGCACCGGCGATGTCCTCGCCAACTTCCTTCAGTTTGCCGTCGTGCGCGAGCCGACTGAGCGCGGGAAGCAGTGCGGTGACGATCGAGATGGTTATCACGCTGTGCGGAAGCATGAACACCAAATGCGCCTTTTGGTAGGTAGTGATGCCCGCTGCGGTTGCACCGGTTGCTGCGGCATCGACGTTGGCTTGCGCGGCCAACCGCGTGATGACGATGTAGGTGATCTGGTTGACCAGCACGAGACCGACCGTCCAACCGGCGAGCTTGGCGGCCTTACCTAGGCCCTGCCCACGCCAGTCGAAGCGCGGACGCCAGCGGTAGCCCGCGCGACTGAGCACCGGGATCAAGATCGCGGCCTGCACCACCACACCGAGCGTGGTGCCGATACCTAGGAGCAACACCTGGTCGGTGGTGAGCACGCCGTCGGCTGCAGCGGAGGTGCCCGCGATCGCGATGAACAGCCCGAAGGTGACGATGGCCACGACGTTGTTCGCGATGGGCGCGAACATCGGTGCACCGAACTTCCCGCGCGAGTTCAGCACCTGACTGAGCATCGTGTACGCGCCGTAGAAGAAGATCTGCGGAAGGCACAAACGCGCGAACGCAACGGCTAGGTCGTACTCGGCCTGCGGGTAGTCCGCCGGCGTATAGAGGTCGACTATCCACGGTGCTGCGATCACCGCGAGCATCGACAAGATCAACAGAATCGAACCGGTGAGTGTGATGAGCCGGTCCGCGTATGCGTTACCTCCGTCGTCGTCGTTTTCCATCCGTCGAACCAATTGCGGGATGAAGACGGCGTTCAACGCGCCACCGACAACCAGGATGTAGACGATCGTGGGTAGGGAATTTCCCAGGGAGTACGCGTCGGAGACAAGGTAGAAACCCAGGGCCGCTGCCAACGCGATGTCGCGCGCGATGCCGGTGATGCGCGAGACGACCGTCCCGGTCGCCATCACCGAACTCGGTCCCAGAAGCGCGCGTGTCCTACTCATCGCTCGGCTCCGGGGCACCCACTGCGTCGGTGGAGTTGCTCGGATCGCTCTTACTCGCCTCGCGGATGCGTCGCGCGATACCGATCACCACGAAGATCACGATGGCGATGAACGCGACGACCACCACCCACGCCGCGGCGCGTGCGTAGGCCGTGCTCGCGACCTCGATGCGCGCGGACTCTCCGAAGGCCGAACCGTCGGGGGTGAGCAGTTGGACACGAACGGGAAGGGTGTTGCCGCCGACCACCCGCGCCTCGACGTCCACACTGACCTTCTTGCCCGGCTCGACGCGGATGCCCATCAACGGTTCGGACTCCAAACGCACCGCGGGTGATGCGCGCAGTTGCACGCCCACGGTCACCGAACGATCAAGGGAGTTCTCGATCGTGATCGGAACGCGGCCGGTGTCGCCGGAGAAGGTGACGGTGCCCTCGGAGAGAACCGCGATTTGGCCGACCTGCTCACCCAGCTGTGTGGTGATGCTGTCGAGCAGGGCTTCACCTACCACCGGTTGCGATCGCCACCCGCTGGACTCGGCCCGCAGCAATGCCGAGGCGTACGCATCGGAGATACCGATCGGGTTGTCCAGGACGCTGGTGAAAGCCGCGAGCTCTTCGCTCGTGCGACGCACCTTGCGCAGATAGTCCTCGGGCAACTCCGCATTAGTGGCCTTGCTGCCGTAGCCGCGACGTTCGCGCCGCAGCGGATTGACCGGCCCTTCGAGAAAGTCACTGAGCGACAGTGGTGTCATCCACGGTGCGGCGACGGTCGCCTTGAGCAGCGCGTTCACGACCGTAGGCGAGGGGTTCCACCGGATGTCGTCGGGACCCACCACGATCGCTCGGGACGGAGCATCTTCGGGAATCGTCCCGACCAGCACCCCTGACTCAGCGAGGAAAGCCTGGCGGACTTCGATCGCATCGGAGCGGTTGCGCTGCGGTTCGGTGAGTAGCGAGGACATGCGCGGTTCGCGAAGAACCGCTTGCACCGCTCCGACCGACGTGCTGAGCACTGCGCGACCGGTGTTGGCCCCGGCGTAGGCGTCCAGTGCCGGCATCGCCCGGCCGGACAAGATGACCGTGCGCACGCCGGCCGACGCCACGAGGTCCGCTGTCTCCTTGTCGATTCGCCCGTAGGGCGCCCAGTAGTAGCCGCCCATCACCTGTTGACCGATGGCTGCGGCGGAAATGGGTGCCGCCTGGGTGATGGCGCGAATCACATCCGTGGGCATCCCCGCGCGGTTGACCGCAGTGGCGTCGATGTCGGCGTAGGGCAGCACCCGTAACACCGGGGCGGTGGTGACCGGCGGCCGTGCGTTCTCCAGCGCGGCGTCGAGGGAGGCGAGCCAGGTCGCTGCGTCGTCGCTGCGGTCACCGACAACCGTTTCGCCGCCGCGCTGCACGCGGTAACCATCGGACATGTCGCGAACGGACTGCAGCAGCGCGGGGTCGGCGATCCAACTCACCGAGCGGGGCTGCAGCGATCCGGATTCCAGCAATGAGGTCAGTCGACCCGACGGTGCGATGGCCGTCGGTGTGCGGTCGTCGAGGAAAACACCGTTCGCCTCTTGCGCGGGATAGTCGACCAACGGCCACAACCACACCATCTCCACGGGCGTCACCGGCTCGGTGAACCAGGGCAGGAAGGTGCGCAAGATGCCCTGTCGTTTTGCGTCGTCAGCCTGTGCATCGTCGGCCTGTGCGCCGCGGCGAGCCGCGATCACCTCGACGGCTACCGCGTAGACGCCGGACGTATCGAGCGGTAGGTCGGCGAAGGGAATTCGCAACGCGAACTCCGCTTGCCCGCGCGGCGGTATCGATTCGGCGATGTCGGTTGCGGTGTCGTCCACCGCAACGTCGGTGGGTTCATCCCAGGAATCCGGCGCGGTCCGGTTGGCGAGTTGCTCGGGTGTGGGTTCTTGGTTCTCGGTGTCCAGCGGTGATTCGCGCACCCGGTTGATTTGCGAACGACGCGTCAGCGGCTCACTCGACAGGCGCAACCGCACGGCGACATCGGCCATGACATCGGCGGTCGTGTTCACGAGCCGTCCTTCGATCCGCAACTTGTCGCCTTCGACCGGAACAACGGGTGTGAGTCGATCGATCACCACGGTGATGGGCGCATCGATGGCGGCGCGAGCGGGCGGTGCGCTCGCCACCTGAGCCGAGACCAGCCCACCGGTGACCAGCACCACGAGGCAGATGAGCAGCCCCAGTGGTCGAGTTGATCTCGCCGACACTCCCGACACCTAGCTGGCGTCGGCCAGCAGATCGGGGACGCGGGCCAGGAGTCGTCGTTCGTCCGCGTAGGCCAGCCGACCCATCAGGTCCGCCAGCGGCACCCACTCGACTTCGTCGATCTCGGCGTCGTCGCTGTTGAGTTCCCCACCCTCGGCCAGGAGCAGGAAGTGATGGACGGTCTTGTGGATGCGCCGATCATCGGCGGTGAAGTAGAAGTCGATGACGCCCAGGGGGGCGACCACCCGCCCGGTGATCCCGGTTTCCTCGCTGACTTCGCGGACCGCGGCGTCCTCGTGGGATTCGCCGTCCTCGACGTGGCCCTTGGGCAGGGACCACAGCATGTCCCCGCGGGAGTTCAAGCGGCCGATGACCGCGGCCCGGTGCTCGCCATCGAGCACGAGACCCCCCGCTGAGGTCTCTTCGACTGCTCGGCGGGCCATAGGGCGAGGATAAACCGCCGCGACGGCTAGCCTTGTGCGTCGTGTCCGGACCAACCCATCCCGAATCCCGCGAATCGCGCGATTCTGATCGCGCCCTGGACCTTTCGGGGCTGCGCAAGCAGGCTGTTGCCTCCCTGGCACCGATCGCCGGCCCCCTGCAGCGGGTGGGCGAGCGCTTCACCGAGGCCGGCTTCGCGATCTCCCTGGTGGGTGGCCCGGTTCGCGATGCTCTGCTCGGTCGCCTGCACAAGGGAACCGATTTGGATTTCACCACCGACGCCCACCCCGAGCAGGTGCTCGCGCTGCTGGAGGGCTGGGCCGAGGCGGTCTGGGATGTGGGCATCCGTTTCGGCACCGTGGGCGCGCGGATCGACGGCCGGGAAGTGGAGATCACCACCTACCGCACCGAGGCCTACAACGCCGAGTCCCGCAAACCCGAGGTCGCGTTCGGAAGCGACCTCGCCGACGATCTCATCCGCCGGGACTTCACCATCAACGCGATGGCGATGACGCTGCCGTCGATGGAGTTCGTCGATCTGTTCGACGGGATCGGTGATCTTGCCGCGAAGCGCATCCGCACTCCGGGAACCGCGCAGCAGTCCTTCGACGACGATCCACTGCGCATGATGCGCGCTGCGCGCTTTGCATCTCAGTTGGACTTCACGGTGGACGACGACGTCATCACCGCGATGCGCGAACAGGCCGAGCGCATCTCGATCGTTTCGGCCGAACGTGTGCGCGAGGAGTTGACCAAGATCGTGATGAGCGATCACCCGCGCGTGGGCCTCACGCTGCTGGTCGACACCGGAATTGCGGATTACGTCCTGCCGGAGTTGCCTCTGCTGCGCCTTGAAGCCGACGAGCACCACCACCACAAGGATGTGTACGAACACACGCTCACGGTGTTGGAACAGGCGATCGCGCTCGAGCGGGTGCACGAGCCGACCTGTGAGCCGGATACGACGTTGCGGTTGGCGGCGTTGTTGCACGACATCGGAAAGCCGAAGACACGCAAGTTCGAAGACGGCGGCAAGGTGAGCTTTCATCACCACGAGGTGGTGGGCGCGCGGATGACCAAGAAGCGCATGCAGGCGTTGCGTTTCCCCAAGGACCTCACCGACGACGTTGCTCTCTTGGTGGAGTTGCACCTGCGCTTCCACGGCTATGGAACCGGTGAGTGGACGGACTCGGCGGTTCGACGCTACGTGCGCGACGCCGGCGATCAACTCGTGCGCCTGCACAAGCTCACCCGTGCGGACAGCACCACGCGAAACCGCAAACGCGCGATGGCGTTGCAGCGCGCGTACGACGATCTCGAAAAGCGCATCGAGCGCCTGTCGGAGGAAGAGGAACTCGCGGCTATCCGGCCGGATCTCGACGGAACGCAGATCATGGAGATCTTGGATATCCCGCCCGGCCGGGTGGTGGGTGAGGCCTACAACTTCCTGCTCGGCCTGCGGTTGGATCGCGGTCCGATGGACGAAGCCACGGCTACTGAAGCACTCAAGGCCTGGTGGGCCGCGCGCGAGGAATAGCCCCTGATCGTTTGGCGCGCGAACGCCGATGAACGGGTTAGTTCTGGTTGAGCGAGGGGGCCTCGGTGGGCCGGTGCTCGGGGGCATCGTCGTGCGGGGCGTACATGACGATCTGCGCGAGAGTAAGCACGCCGATGATCAAAGCAGTCCATCCGAGTGTGCGCTCGAGGGTGACCGCACCGAATCCGAACACGGCGATCAACCAGATGACCAGCAGGCCCCAGCGCACGAACGGCGCGTACTCGCGCATCGGCCGGCCGATGACCGAGAGCCCCGTCGGCAGGCGCTGACCGATTTCCACGAGTCCCTTGTCGATGGAACCTCGCACCGTGAGGGCAAGTTTTGTGGTGCCACAGAACCAGCCGACCACGATCACCACGATGCCGAGAACGAGCAGTCCCTGGATAGCGAGCACGAGGTAGGTCAACAGTTGGTTATAGAAAGCTGTAGCGGCACCTTCGAACAGCGTTCCCTTGAACGCGTTCTGGACGCTGGTGCCGGCTTGACCCAAGGCGAAGTTCAGCGTTACCGACCACGCGACGACGGCGATGCCGACCGCGACGGTGGTGCGGGCTCGTCGGGTAGCCAGAAGCACCGACAGCGTGAACAGAGCCGCTGTGAGCAGCAAGATCACTGACAGGAATGGCGAGGCCAGTCCGTAGATCGCACGCGCCTGCGCCAACTGCGGCGAATCCAAGATCACCACTTGGGCATCGGAGTCCGGAATGGTCACGAGTCCGGCGACGTCGATGCCCTCATCGACGAGTGACGTTTGCACCTCCTGCAACAGTGAGGAGATGTTGAGAACCAGTTGATCGCCCTCGAACTGAACCGGACCCGTCGGATCGCCGGTCAACGCAGCGATAAAGCCCTTTTGGGCCGCCTCGTTGATACGAATCCACGCTTCCTGGAAGGCGTTCGATGTGACGAACTTGTCGACGCCGGCGCGGATCAGACCGTCGATGCCGGCCTTGATCGGGCCGGAGAGTAGGTCCGAGAGCCGCTCGTTGGGGATGATCGCGCCGAGCAGTCCGCTAGCCAGCTGGCTCGTATCAATTTGCTGAATGATCGCGTCACTGACGGTGTCCGAGACGGCCTGCTGGATCTCGGGGTTCTCCGCGAGCGGGCCGACGGTGTCGATGTACTGCTGGGGATTTGCGATGGTCTGGTGCCCCCAGTGTCCGATCACCGCTATCGGAGTGAGCAGCGTCGCCGCGATGAACACGATGAGTGAGATGTATGAGCGAGCCCGCCACTTCTTGCGGGTGACTGGACTTTGTGCGTACGTCGCCGAGGCCCCATTGGACATGCCCGAGAGCATAGGGCGGGGTTAGCCCTGCTGTACGGCGGATCTAGTAGATCGCACGTACCACCACGAGGTGAGCAGTAGCAGCACGGCGCACAGTGCGTAGCCGATGGTGAATTGTCCGGAGATGGGTGAGGCGAACGCGGTGATGGTGATGCCCGTCACCAGGGCGACGTTCACGATCATGTCGAATAGGGCGAAAACCCGACCGAGTCGATCGTCGGGAATCGAACGCTGCAGGACCGTGTCGGCGCAGACCTTCACTGATTGACCGGTGAGTCCGATCGATGTGGCGCCGGCGACGAGCGTGATCAGCCGCGGCTGGAGAGCGGTCGCGACGAGTAGACCGAAACCGATGACGGCACCTTGGGCTATGACGATGCTCACCCAGCGACCGATGCCGATGGTGCGCGTCATGCGCGGTGTGACCACGGCGCCGAAGAACGCGCCCACAGCAGCACCGGCGGTTGCCAGGACGAAGTCACCGAGTGCAGCGTCGGCATCACTGACCGGGTGAAAGCTGCCACGCACCAGCAACAACGCTCCCGCGGTCAGCACACCGAAAGCGAACCGGTTGGCGATGATCGTGACCATGATGTTGCGCGCGGGTAGTTGATCTCGCAGCGTTCGCGCGCCGAGGACCAGACCGTGCGCCACCTTCGCGAACGTGTCCACCGGAGCACCCCGCTCGGGTCCGAGTGCATCGACGGCCATCCGGGTGGCGATGAATCCGGCGACGGCGAAGGACACCAACGCCGCGACGAGCACCACCTGGCTTCCGGTGTCGCCACCGCCAGCCGCGGCACGGATCCCGACGCCGATGATCCCGCCGACTCCCACGGCGATGGTTCCGGATGTGGGCGCCAGTGCGTTGCCGGTGATCAGTTCGCGTCCGCTCACTACGTGCGGCATCGACGCCGACAATCCCGCGAGGATGAATCGTCCGACGCCGAGAACGGTCAAGACGAAGAACCCGAGGATGAGGTCGGCCTGACCCGCACCCACCACCACGATGATCGGGATGGTCAGCAGTGCCTTCAGCAGATTGGCGCGCACCAGTACGTTGCGCCGGCGCCATCTATCGAGCAGCACACCCGCGAACGGCCCGATGAAGGAATACGGAAGCAACAGGATCGCGAAGGCTGCTGCGACGCGAACGGC
>CAZVWA010000012.1:0-21114 GCA_964631085.1 uncultured Rubrivirga sp. | reverse complement strand
TGATCGGGGTACCCGGCAAGGACGCGATCGTGGTCGATCCCGCCCGCTACCCCGACCCCTACATTGAACTCGCCGCATCGGAGGGCATGACGATCACGCACGTCATCGACACTCACGTGCACGCCGACCACATCAGCGGTGGCCCCGAACTGGCCGAGAAGGTCGGAGCCGAGTACCACCTGCCTTTGGAAGATGCGGGCGGTTCGATCCCCTGGCCCAACACACCACTGGAAGATGGAACCGAAATCGACCTCGGTGGACACACGGTCGCAACCTTCGCCATCAAGATGCCTGGCCACACTCCGGGAACGACGTGCGTTCACATCCCCGGTCACCTGTTGCTCACCGGCGACACCGTGTTCGTCCGCGGTGTGGGACGCCCGGACTTGACCGGCAAGGCTGATGAACTCGCTCGCGAGTTGTTCTACACCGTCAACGAGAAGTTGCGCCCGCTAGATTCCAACACAACCGTTTTGCCAGCGCACTGGTCCACGGTCGACGAGATGGGCGATGACGGCATGGTCAAGACCACGCTGGGACAGGTCTTCGAATCGACTCTGTTGAACGAAGAGGACCTGGTGAAGTTCGTGGAGGAGATTGTCGGCACGCTGCCGAGCGCCCCGGACTTTTACGACACCATCCGCGAGGTCAACTCCGGTAAGAAGGTGTCGGCTGACGAAATCGAAACACTCGAGATCGGCAAGAACCAGTGCGCTGCATCTAATACGGTTTAGTCACATCACACAGGGATAAATGACTATGGACAAGCAGACCGAGCTCGAGATCCACGAACTGCACGCCCGGATCTGCAAGGCCATCGCCGACCCCAAGCGCCTTTTGATCATCAATGAGCTTCGCAACGGCCCCTTGACGGTCAATGAGATCGCGGAAGCGCTTGATTTGTCCCAGAGCAACACCAGCCAGCACCTCGCGGTCCTGCGCGAGCGCAATGTCGTGCAGGCCGATCGGGAAGGCGCCAGCGTCTTCTACTCGCTTCGCAGCAAGAAAGTGGTCAAGGCCATCGATCTACTCCGTGAATTCATGGCCGAGGAACTCACCGGTTCGACCAAACTGCAGCGTGCCGCGGGACGCCTCGTTACTGCGCGACGCTGAGGATCGCCAACGGACTCAGTTCTGCCGGGACCGAAACCAGGGCACCGGAATCCAGGGCACCGTAGCGCCCGGCGGGACTCCCTTGGCTGGAATAACAGCCCATCCGTCGGCGTGTGCGATACCGCGCAGCATCGCCGATGACACGTGCTCGACCTGACGGAAGCCACCTAGTTCGCGACATCCGACCATGAGCCGGGTCAAGCCCTTGGTCGATGGTGAGACGGACTCTGCCATCTGCACCTGAGGCAGTTCTCGGTCCCCGCGACCGAACCATGATTCGATGCCCGGTTCAACGAGGGTGACCATCGCCACCAGGGCGCTCAGTGGATTCCCGGGTAGACCCACCACGGGCGTGCCATCGATGTCGGCCAGCATCATCGGGTGCCCCGGGCGCACGGCCACCCCGTCGACGAGGAAACGCGCACCGAGCGACTCCAGGACCGACCGCAGGAAATCCCGGTGCCCACGGGCGGTGCCGCCCGTAGCAACGACGACGTCGCTTTCGGAGATCGACGACGCAAGGGCCGAGCCCAGAGCCGCCGGGTCATCGGTTACGTGTCTCGGTGATGCGGCCTCACCCCCCAGTGCGCTGACCCATGCGGGAATCTGCACCCCGAGCGCGTCGCGCACCTCACCGGCACGGGGAACACCGGCGTGAACGACTTCGTCTCCCAAGACCAGGACCGAGACCTTCGGGCGTTGCACCACGCGGACCGCGTCGGTGGCAGCGGCTGCCAGCGACCCCAACAGAGCGGGATTGACGATGTCTCCTCTGCGCGCGAGAACGTCACCGACAACGCACTCCTCACCCTGCGGGCGGATATGCGACTTACCCGGGAGGTCCGCTGTCACGACGTCGCCACTCACGTGCGCCAATTCCCAGGGAATAACCGACGTCGCGCCGGCCGGAATCGCTCCACCGGTCGCGATCCGCATCGCTTGACCTTCTGCCACATCGCGGTCAGCAGGAGTGCCTGTATCAATCGTTCCTACGACGGTCCACGGACCGCTGCCCGCAACGACCCACCCGTCCATCGCTGCGGTGGCGAAACCCGGCAGATCGACAACAGCGCGGACGTCAGTTGCAAGAGTCCGGCCCAGCGACGTGGCTAGCGGAACCTCTTCGTCCGAGCCCGGATCCAACGCACCTGCTGCGAGCCCGCGAGCCTGCCACCAGGAAAGTTCACTCATCGAACCCCTGAGCCAGACGGGCGATGGCGTCGGCTACCGCGCGCGGATCGGCGCCCTGGGCGACGGCGTATCCCAGTAGGTACGTACTGACCGGAGCCGCGGGTCGTTCCACGCTATGCGCAGCATCCTTTGCCACATCCAAGATCGTCCCGACATCCGTCGGTGCGGGAACTCCCACCTCGGCGGTGACCAGGTCGATCCAGCGTGCCACGCGTTCGGCTTGTTCGGGGTTCATGGATCGCTCACCTCATCTGTGATGGTCGTGCCATTCCGCACGCGCTCGCTGGAGATCGGCGGGGGTATCGATATCCAGAAGGCTAACGTCTTGTTCCACCGAGATCTCGACGCACGCCAGCGATCCGACCAGTGCGCCAAACGAGGCTCCCGTCCAATCCGATCGCGCTTCTGCGGCGGACACCAGCGCCGACCGCCGATACACCGCGCACAGCCATTGGCGACGACCCTCGACATCGACGGGTATCCACGCCTGGATTTCGCCGCGCGGCGTCATCGCCTGCCTCACGGCCGCCATGGCAACACGCGCAAACGGCATGTCGACGGCCAAGACACCGACGAACTCCGAGTCACCGAGGACAAGACCGGACACAACAGCAGCCGCGGGACCGCCGGTGAATTCTGGTCCGAGAACGCGGGTCTGGGCCGACGGAAATGACGACGCCACGCAGTCACGCGCATACTCGAGTAGGGATCGACCGGAGATCAGCGTCGATGCCTTGTCCTGCCCCAGTCGAGCTGCTGCTCCTCCGGTCAGGATCAGGAATTCAACGGGAACATCGTGCACGGTTAACCCCCGAACTGCGGCAGGTCCTCGGTGGGCACGATGTTGAAGATCCGTCGAGCCTCATCTACGGGCGTCTTGGCCATCGCGAAGAGATCGACGTCCGCCATGATGTCCGTGTTGCATTGCGTGCCACGCCAAAAGGCAACTGCCCAACGGTCCACAGCGGCGTCGCTATTGATGGTGTCTACCTTCGCGTTACGTATGACCTTGCCGCGGACCTTCTTCAGCGCATCATTTTGGAAGATCCCCAGGGTCACGGCCAACAGCGAGAGACCGGCTTCCCCGGGCATCGTCGCGGCGATGAAGGCGAATACGTCCAACTCGCCCTCGCCGTCGGTTCCGTAGTCGGTCAGCACATGAACCCAGTCGTGGCGCGCACCCAACTCGTAGATCCCGTGGCGCTCGCCCGGGAAAGGGAACCCGTGCTCAAGATAGAAGTCGTACACACCTCGACCCCACGAACCATCCGGGCACTCTCCGAGGGCACGCCAACGCCGAGCCAGAGCCGGATCGGCGACCACTCCACGCTCCGCCAATCGGCTTCTTAGAAGCTCGATCAGTTTGCCGTGATGGCGGCCTTCGATCGTTTGCTCGCGGTACCACCCGTGCCGGTCGAGGTCTGCTGCCAACGTTTCGAAGTGCCTGTCAGCGAGAAATCGTGCATCTTCCAGTAGCCGATCCTCGATTCCCAGTCCGGCGAAGAATTCCTGAACTGACACGGCGACCTCAGGGTCGAGTGGATGCTCCATCATTTCCAGGACGACGCACAGACGCATAGCTCTCTCGCGTTCGTCCAAAGTTGTCTGGGTGATTGCCTTGGAGTCGAGAACCGAGCCACCGGTAAAAGTTTCACCGGCGATCAGGAATCCCAGATCATCGACCAGACTTTCCTGCAACTCATCCAGCCCACCGGTTCGAGCGAACGCCGTGCGAGTGAGCCCGATGACGGAATCAGCCTGATCGATGGTTGGTAAGTCCATGTCGACGAATCTAACGTGATTTCGTTGAAGCCGACGCGCTTTCACGTCGCGCGTGGAACGCCATCGGCAGCCCGGTCGCTGTGATAACTGCAGCCACCAGCAGAGCTAGTCGCAGACCGGTACTCGAGCCTGCTGCATCGAGCGAGGTCACCATCGAGGTCGATACCGCCACCGCCAGCGCCAGCCCGATCACGCGGAGCATGCCAAGCGTGGCTGTGGCTTCGCCTGAATCGGAAGGATCCATATCAGCCAGGGCAACGCTCGTGGACGCGCTGTAGAGGACTCCATTCCCGATGCCGGCCACAGCCAGACCCGTGCTTATGAGCCACATCGGCCCCGATGCCCCTGCCACCATCAAAACCAACATGCCCACGACGAATACCACCGTCGGGAGGGCAAGCGCGGAGGGGCCACCGATGCGATTCACGATCCAACCACTCAGCGCCCCACCGATTGCGAACGTCGCCGAGAAGGCGAGGAAAACGACGCCCGTCGCCAGCACACTCAACCCACGCTCTTGTTGAAGGGCCAGAGGAACGAGAACCATCACGACACCCGATCCCCAATTAGAGAGCGTCGCTTCGGTCGTCCCCAGTCGGAAGTTCAGTGAACTGGTCACCGACGTTGGGATCACCGGATCATCCGGACGACGCATCAACCATGCGGCGCCAAGGGCGAGCACACCCGCAACCACAGGCAGGACCGTTCCCGCCGAAAGCCAACCTGCCTGCGACGCTTGCTGGATTCCGGCCACGATCAGTGTGATTCCAACCACGAGTGCTGCCAGTCGTTTGATCGGGATCGAACGTGAGGAGTCGCGCGGTAGCGCCGGAACAAGGATGGCCAGCGCGACGAGCGCGATGCTGAGCAAGATGAGGTTGACGCCGAAGAACCATCGCCAGCCCAGGGTTGCGCCGATGATGCTGGCGACGATGGGAGCTGCCGCCCCACCCACACCGCCGATAGCGCCCCAGAGCCCGATGGCCACCGGGCGGCGGCGGTCGTCGAACATTGCATCGACCGCCATCAAAGAAGTTGTCATAGCGAACGCCGATGCAACGCCTTGTAGTGCTCGGCCAGCGAGCATTATGGGAAACGTGGTCGCGAAAGCGCAGATCGCCGATGCAACCCAGAACCCAGCGACCCCTGCGAGCAACAGCGGTCGAGGTCCCCACCGACCAGCGAGCCGGCCAACGGCGAGCAACGGAGCCGCGTAAGCGATGCTCGCGACCGTGACGATGGATCCGGCCGTCGTTGCCGACACTCCCAAATCCGGACCGAGGTCGGACAGGAGCACGACAACTCCATTGATGTCAATGGACAAGGCGAGGATCGGCACACTCAACGCAACGAGCGCCGACCACATGCGCGCCACCGAGATGGGTCGACTCGCTTGCGAGGTCACGTCATGCCTTTCATGTCATGCACGATCGAAGACGCTCAACGCATCGCCAATTCCGAAGATGGACGGGACCTGGACCACTGAAAGGCCGGATGCATCCGCCAAGTCCTGAGCCGTGACTAATCCCAACGCAACCGCGGCGCGAAGGTGCTGACTTCGCGCCAGGGCACCAGCCAACCCACGTGACGAGAGCCGAGTTCCCAAGTCCTCGGAGTACTGCTCACCACTTGTCACAGCATTCGTCGATGCACAGGCACGCGTGAGAGCTTCGATCACAGACTCGGGAATCGGCCCGCCCGGCCCCGGCGGTCCGAAGGGAATCGACCAGAAATCCGGGGTGCTCATCTTCGGGTCGCCCCCCGGAGCAGTCCCGGCTCCACTGGGTGCCACTGGTGTCAGCAGGGAACTGCCAGGCGCATGCGAACAAAGCAAGGGAAGAGCAAGGGAGTTTTGGCGTCGCGCAAGTTCGGTTCCCGTATGGGCAAGTTCGGGGCGCCGGGCGATCAGTTGGGTGTGCACGAGCGCGACGACGAGGTGGAGCGTGGTCTCTTCCGCATGGTTGGCGTCGGTGCCGGACCAAGCAAGATCATGAGCAAGCGACGGTGCTACCGAGAGTGGATGCTCGAATGCATACCGCGCATTTATCGCTCGCGTGGCTTCATCGGCAGGGCCGCTGCCGACGAGCGCACCAACAACACGACCAGGTGAGGCCAGTTCACCGACAGTCAATGCCCCGATTGATGCGTTGCCCGCGACGAACGAGGTGTACATAGGTTCGGCGATGGTGCCCACGAGACCCGCGAGCGCTGCCCGCGCGAGAGCCTGTGGCGCCCGCTGGGCCAAAGCGGAATCTTCCCACGCGGCCGCGGCCGCAGGCCCCAACATCGCCAACGACTCTCGAGCGCGTTCGTCGGTCCACAACTCACCGGTGGCGGGCACCATGGGCGAGGCATCCGGGTACAGCCCTGGCTGGCCGAACAACGTGTTGGAACTGAAAAGGTCCGGCCTGACCACGCGGTGCACGGGTGCAGCCAGTACTGCATCGACAACGGCGTCGAGTTCGGGTGTTGGTTGGTCGATAGCGATGGCAGCACACTACTGATCCGACAGCGTCCTACGATCTCATTGCGGTAGATGCCGGAATCGAACTTCCACCGAGGGGAAGGGCCCATCATGACCAACGAGAGCCAGCCGGTCGGGTGGTTACGTGCTGTTGTCTTCGACGCTGAGGATCCACAGCGTCTGGCTGCCTTCTGGGCAGCGGTCCTCGGTGTGGGGGTCGTCGAAACTGCACCGGACTGGATTCAGCTAGCGCCCGGCAAGGGCGGTGCGTTCGTCGCGATCGAACCTGCAGCCGGATCGACCAAGAACAACACCCCAGCGGTCGGCCGCACTCGACCGGATCTCGAAGTCGAGGACATGGACGTCGCAAAGGCCCGCATCGAGGAACTCGGGGGCAGCTTGGTGGAGGTCATCCACGCCCGCCCAGGCGAGTCCCACTATCGAATGGCCGATCCCGAAGGAAACGAATTCACCGTGGTACTTCCGCTTCCCGATGACGTCGCCGAAGCTGCGTACGGACCGACCAAACAGCCACCGGGCGCCTGACCCTCAAGCAAGTTGGTCAGACGACGAGGCACCTGTCAGGAAGCAAGATGCGCTGCGTGCACCTCGGCCTCTTGAACGGCCCTCTGCAACTCGGTGACAGCTGGAGTGAGTCGGCCGTCCCACTCCCCCGCCCGGATGTGCCACATGACCGTGTCAACCGCTTCTTCGATAGCCGCTTGCGGGGATCGAGGACCATCGGGCCCGAGCCGACCGAGAACACGGTCCGAAGCCGCTAGCCAGGTCTCTGCCACTTGCAGGTGTCCGACCTGCTTGGTGATCTCGCGCAGTTGCGAGCCAGGATGCGATCGGGTCGGTGAGACGTCGTTGATCTGCGACTCGGCGGACGAAACCGCGGCCAGCAACTCCTTGCGAACCGCTTCGTGAATATTGGAGCGCTGAATCCTCGCGCGCAGATCCTCACACGCGTGCTGAGCGTCATGCTTGGCCTTATAAAAGCGTTCTTCGGTCCGATGGGGTTTGTGTTTCGCCGCATCCCGCTCTGCGCGTGATTTGCCGTTTCCGTTTTCCCGAGTGGGCATCGGACGCTCCCTTCGCTCGTGTCGCCAGTGACCGCCGCGTTGGCGTACGCCCATCTTTGCTGATCAGGCGCGGCGAAGAAAGGTCTTTGGACCCATTCAGCGGATGAATCGACAGAACGTAAAACCCTCGTCGGAGAACTGATGGGCAAGCGAGAAGCGCGGGAAGTCATCGGCCCCCGGAACTCGCACCTCACGTCCCAGATCAGGCAAGTACCCCGCACCAGCGAGCAACGGTGACACCGTCAGATCCATCTCATCTACGAGGTCCGCGCGAACCAGGCCGTCAAGCAGCACTTCACCGCCCTCGCAGACGATTCGACGCAGCCCTGCGGCGTGCATCCTCGTCACCAGGGAGGCGAGATCGACCGAATCGGTCCCCACTTGCCACACCTCAGCGTGCTCATGCGCTCGCGTCAGCACATCCGTGTCCACCGACTCCGTCGTCGCGACGATCACCGGAAGTGCCGACTCAGCGAACATCGGCTCTTCCCACGGGAGGTCGAGTCGACCGCTGACGACGACGATCTGCGGAGCCGGCGACCGCCCCGCCGCGAGACGGGCCTCCTGCCATTCGGCTTTGGCCAACATCGGCTTATAACGCTCGGCGCGGATCGTCCCGGCACCCACGAGCACAGCATCACTCAGCCGGCGGGTTTCCATGAATACCCGCTTATCCGCCGGTCCAGAAATGGACCCGCTGCGGCCGTCGGCACCGACCGTCGCACCGTCAAGCGTCGACACCATCATGGTGCGCAGCCACGGCTTGTCAGGCCACGGATAGAGGTCCGCATAATTCACGCTCCGACGATAGTCAGCGTCAGGGGGCGGACCTAGGGCATCGCGGATAGACCGCGGATCCCTAGGGCATGGCCGAAAGGCCGCCGTCGACAACGAGTTCCTGCCCCGTCATAAACGACGACGCATCGCTGGCCAGGAACAACGCGGCGTGGGCGATCTCCTCGCTGCGACCCCAACGCCCCATCGGCACCCGGCTGAGCACCGATGCTTCGGTTCCTTCATCGACACGGAGGAAATCGGTGAGGTCGGTTTCGATCCACCCGGGCACCAGCGAATTGACCCGCACACCCTGATGCGCCGCTTCGAGCGCCACACTCTTGGTCAACGAAGAGATCGCCGCCTTCGCGGCGCCGTAGTGCGACATCATCGGAGCGCCTCGCAGTCCGGCAACCGAGCCGACGTTCACGATCGCGCCGTGTTGGGAAGCCGCCAAGTGCGGAAGGGCTTGCTGGATGAGCGCAACCGTCGCCTCGACGTTGAGCGTCATGGTCTTGCTCCAGCCCGACAGGCGCATCGACGCGACCGGGACGGAGAAACTGTTGCCTCCCGCGTTGTTGACGAGGATGTCCAACCCCCCGAACGCCGCGACGGTCTCCGCGACCAGGCGCTCAGCGGCTCCCTCGTCGGTCACGTCTGCGGCGAAGGCAACGGCCCGTCCGCCCGCCGCGTTGATCCCATCCGCGGCTTGCTGCACGGTGTCGGGCGTGCGCGCCGCGAGCGCGACGGCGCATCCGTGGGCTGCGAGTTCCTCGGCGATCGCACGACCAATGCCCCGCGAGGCACCGGTCACCAGTGCAGAACGCCCGGTTAAGTCTTGCGGATCTTGCTCACCCATCACGAGTCCCTTCGGTCCGAAGGACAGCATGCCTAATCGGGACGGCTGCCGCAGACTTTCGACCTACACACCATCGGCGAGTCGGACGCCGGTGTAAGCCCACCGAGAATGCGGCGGGAAGAAGTTCCGATAGGAGCGTCGGGCGTGACCGATGGGTGTGATGGACGCTCCTCCACGCAACACCATCTGTCCGGACATGAACTTGCCGTTGTACTCACCGATCGCTCCGGCCGGGGCACGAAAACCCGGATACGGCAGGTAGGCCGACGCCGTCCACTGCCAGGCCGAGTCGAACACCTGACGAAGGCCTGTCCCACCGGTATCGGCGACCGGATGGAAGCCGGTGACCTGAGCATCGGCTGCCGGCTGCGACGGCAGGACGCCAGCTTGGCCCACAGCGTGCTCCCATTCGAACTCAGTCGGCAATCGCTTGCCGGCCCACGACGCGAATGCGTCGGCCTCGTAATGACTGACATGCAGTACTGGTTCCTCGAGGCGGACCGGGCGCGTGCCGTGCAACGTGTGCTCGAGCCATTGCGAACCGTCGCGTTGCCAGTACAGCGGAGCTCGCCAGCCCTCGGCGTTCACCCGGGCCCAACCATCGGACAACCACAATTCGTGTCGCTCGTAGCCGCCATCGGCCATGAACTCAAGCCATTCGCCGTTGGTCACGAGTCGATCCGCGAGCCGGAACGGATGCAGCAACACCGGGTGCTCAGGCAATTCGTTGTCGAAGTGGAACCCATCAATCGAACATCCCGCGTCGACAATCCCTCCGGAGAACTCGAGCCACGCGATGTCGGGCACTGACGTCGATGCGACTCTGGCTCCGGGGTAAGCAACCGGTTCGAGCGGATTCTTCGACAGCACATGCTTGATATCCATCAACAGGAGTTCCTGATGCTGATGCTCATGATGGAAGCCGAGCGAGATCAACCCTTCGAAATCCGGCCCGTGTTCTTTCTGCGAGGCAAGGAGGTCAAGCATGCGATCGTCTACGTGCGCCCGGTAGTCACCGACCTCGTGCGCTCCCGGCCGAGAGATGTGTCCTCGATCCGGTCGGGGATAGCGAGGTCCGACGGTCTCGTAGTAACTGTTGAACAAAGTCCAATAGGTGTCCTGGAAAGGCGCGAAACCCGGCTGGTGTTCAGCGAGCACGAACGCTTCGAAGAACCACGTCACGTGCGCTCGGTGCCATTTGGTGGGACTAACGTCGGGCATCGTTTGGACTGTTTGATCCTCCGGACTCAGCGGCGCCGCCAACTCCTCGGTGAGCGCCCGCACCCGTTGGTACTCCTCAGCGAGATCAACCGGGGGTGATCCATTGACCTCCGGGTGCATGTCGAGTGTCCGCTGCAGCGAAGCAGCCGGCGGGTTCGATTGAGTCGTAGGTGCGGACACGATGCCCCTAAGTCCCGAGTACGTCCCTCACAGCGCCGTTGCACCGATCGAAGGGCTGTCCATATCGAGACTAGCGCGCAAGCGGGCGGCTGCGCACCCCTTCTATTGACGAACCCACGCTCAGCCATCCGTGGGCCCATTACCCTGCGGTCATGTCTGAATCCTCAGCTCGGGGGGCCATCTCCGCCCAACCGCTAGAACTCAATCGCGGTATGGATCATCCGGCCCGGACCGGACTTATCGGGGCGGGTATCGCGCTCGGACGCAGCTTCCAGCCCAATCTCCTCACCCGCGGGAGCACCGATCAGGCTGTGATCAGTGGCGTAACAACAGCCTTCGCCTACGGCCTGTACTCCTCCGGTGACGCCATCGTTGATTCCTTGGCAGCGCGCATCAGCGGACAAGACGACCCAGGGGCAACCCCGCGGTTGATCGTCGCGGCAGGCATCGCCGCGGCCGGTGCGGCCACATTTGCGGGATTTCGGTGGCGCGAACACGAGCCTCGAGCACGAGCAGCAATACGACTCGTTGGTCGAAACGCGGCCGTCGGCGCGCTTGCAAGTGCGGCATCGTCGTTGACGGGCCGCAAGACCACCGGTCGGCGCTGGGGAGTGGCCGTAGCCGCCGCAGCGACCGCGGCGTCCTGGGCGAGCCTCACTCCCTGGCGGGCCACCCCGGGCTCGCTCATCCGAAAGGACACATCCGATAAGCACCACACTCCAGGGCAGGACCGCTTCTTCGAGGACTCGGTCCGAGAGGTTGCACCGGCAAAGATGGCGGCTATCGGAGTTGGAGTTGCCGCCGCGACGTACGGCATTGCCCGCGGTGAATCATTGTTGACGCACGGGATGGCCCGCGTCGCGAGCGCCACCCTCGGCGGTAAGCCCGAGGACCATCGAGCACTCGGCCGCCTGACGGCCTTCGGGCTGAGCGCCGGCTTCGCCTACCTGGCGATAAATCGCGCGTCGGCGATGCTGTCCAAAGGTGGTGGTGCGGTCGAACCGGGGATGGAAACGCCACCGAGCATCCCGGAGATCACCGGCTGCCCGGAGTCGGGGCTGGACTGGATGAAGCAAACGCGTGAGGGCGCACGTTGGTTGGCCGCAGCTCTGACGCCGTCCACCATCGATTCGGTCATGGGTTCCTCCACAGCGAAACAGCCGATTCGCGTATACGCGAGTTTGGACATCGCCGAGGATCCGCACGAGCGGGTGGCCGTTCTGCTCAACGAGATCGACAGAACCAAAGCCCTCGAACGCGGCCACTTCGCGCTCTTCTCCCCCACCGGATCGGGCTACGTCAACTACGTCGCCACCGAAACTTTCGAGTTCTTAACCGGTGGTGATTGCGCGTCAGCCGCGATCCAGTACTCGGTCCTGCCCTCGAGTTTCTCACTCGGCGATGTCTCCACCGGCGTCGATCAGACGCGAATGGTGGTCGACGGCATAACGCAGCGTTTGCTCGACATGGACCCGACAGCCCGCCCGAAGTTCTACTTGTTCGGCGAATCCTTGGGCTCACAGGTGAGCGAAGGAATGTTCGAAGGGACATGGACCTACGGCCTGCCGGGAGCCAAAGTCGACCACGCGCTGTGGATCGGGACACCCAGCGCCACGACCTGGCGCAAGGAACTCTGGGGCGATCGCTCTATTACCGAGGCGCCGGACGTCGGCCCCGATGGCATTTATCTGCCCAGGACCATCCGAGATTGGCTCAATCTGCCCGATGCGGACCGCGAGCACATTCGCTACCTGCTCTTGCAAAACGGCGACGACCCCATACCGAAGTTCGGAAGCCAGTTGATCTGGCGTCGCCCCGACTGGCTGGGGCCCGATCGTCCAATCGGCGCTCCGCAGCACACGCGGTGGGTTCCCGGTGCAACGTTCCTCATGACGTTCATCGACATGCTTAATGCACTCACACCCACTCCGGGGGTCTTCGCCCAGGGCGGTCACGACTATCGCGAAATCCTTCCTCGCGCCATCAGTGAAACCTGGCGACTTCCGGCCAGCGACGATCAAATGACGACGATGAATCGCGTCCTCCGCGAACGCGAACTCGCGTGGGAGCTTTATCGCGATTGGTCGGCGGCCATTGCCAAACCGGCGGAGAAGCGAAGCGAAGCGATGGACAAGGTTTTGAAGAAGGCATCCGACTACGTCGAATCCCCTGTGGACGAGGCGCGTCTGATCGAGTTGGTGGCGCAGGCTCTACCGGATCGGGCTGCCGCGCTCAAAACTTCCTAGTCGCGCCGTCACTCGCGCTCGGAGTAGTCGCGTTCGGGATCCTCGACCACGACGAGTGCATCAACCGCAACGGCCCCGTTCGGCCCGAGGATTAACGGGTTGATATCCGCTTCGACGATCGTCGGATGGTCCATGGCCAGCCGTGACAGGACGAGAACTGTGTAGACGATGGCATCGAAGGTCTCTTCGGTTGTCAACTTAGATAATCCGGGTGCCTTGCGCACCAGCCGAACCGCCTGATCATGAGTGAGGGGGGCCAAGGATGTCGATGTCAAGGACAGCGCCTCGGCGTAACGACCACCAATGCCCACCGCCACCACGGGTCCGTAGTGCGGATCGCGGGTCATTCCGCAGATGACTTCCGGACCGGCGGCGACTTCCTGGGCGACCAGCACCGAACCACCGAATGCTTGCGTCGCGACCGATACTTCCTCGGCGGAGTTCAAGCCGAGCGCCACACCACCCACGGTCGCTTTATGCGCGGGGCCGTTCATCTTCACGACCACCGGAAAGCCGAGTTCTTGCGCTGCCGCGATCGCTTGGTCGGGACCATCGGCAAGTCGCCTATCGGCCATCGGGATCCCGTAACGTTCCATGATCTCGGCGGACTCGTGTTCGCTCAGGGCCCCCGGCCGCAGTAGATCGGAGACATCGACCTCTTCGTGCGGGTCGAGATCGCGGGCGGTGAACGGATGCCACATCGAGACCGCAGCGAGTGCTTCGACCGAGGCACGTGTTCCTCGCAGCAGCGCAACCCCATTGGACGCCGCGTAACTCGCGATCCGCCTCGGCGGATCGGTCACGTGAACCGTCGTCACCGCCGGGAAAATTCGTCGATCCTTGGTCGCTTCAGCCAGGCCCTTCACGATCGCAAGGCACCAATCGTTTTCCGCATCACCTCGATACTGGGTGATGTCCACTTGAGCCAAGAGGATGTCGAATTCGCCCGAATGCGCCATGAGTTCCAAGGATTCGGGAAAGACGACTTCGGTTTCATCGACCATCCACGCATCGAGCGGGTTCGCCGGATTCAAGAAGTTAGGAAAGCGCTCTTGCAGTGATGCGACGAGCTCATAGGGCATCGGCGGGAACTCCAAGCCCGTGGGTTCGGCCGCGTCCGCGAGCATGCCGCACTCACCGCCGGACTCAGAGATCGCGCCCAAGCGAATTCCCGAGGGCCACCTGGGCTGGCCGAGGATCTCGAGGGCTTCCATGAAGGTGGAGGTGTCCGTGACCTCGATGCCGCCGTGGTGATGGATGAAGTTCGTGAATGCCTTACTGGAGCCGACCATCGCGCCGGTGTGCGCCAGGGCAGCCTGCGCCGCCACCCGGGATCGACCGACCTTCATGCACACCACCGGCTTACCAGCCTCTGCGCACGCTCGAAGGCCGTCGGCGAAGGCCTCGGGGCGCCGGACGGTTTCGACGAACAAGCCGATTGCCTGCGTTTGGGAATCCTCCGCCAGACCCATGAGCAGATCCGCTGCGTCCCGATTTCCCTCCGATCCTGTCGAGAACACAGCACGAAATCCGATTCGAGGGCCGCAATTCAACATCGCATCGGCGATAGAACCTGATTGCGCAATGACCGATACATGTCCGCGACGAAACGTCTTGGGCACGTTCGCCACCCACATGGATCCGCCGTTGGGAACGGCCAAACCCATGCAGTTGGGTCCCAAGATCGCGGCGTCATACGCGTCCGCGAGGTCCATAACGGCCGCGACGGTCTCGGCGGCATTGACGCCTGCTTCGGCTCCCAGTCCCGGCAACACGAAGGCTCGGATTCCGAAGTCCAGCGCCTCTCGCATCAACTCCACGATCGCGGTGTGACCGACGAGCATGAACGCGCAGTCGGGAACCTCGGGTAGTTCCCGCACGGATGTGTAGACGTCCTCACCCAGGATCGACTCACCCGAGGGATGCACCAAGAACGCCCGACCACCACCTGCAATGGCTTCGGCGACGACGGATCGGCGACGCTCGCTCGCACCGACGACCACGATGCAGTCCGGATCGATCAAGCCGCGCACGTCCCGATGCGCTATGCGCTCCTCGACGGGCAACGGGTCGAGAATTAGTGAAGCAGCGGTCATGGGACCCCCTATGCCGGAAAAGCGCACCCACGCCATGGGCTATCGCGAGCGTCGCTGGAGACGAAAATCGATGAGGACGGATTCGGTTATGTCTCAGGCACCGGCGGAGGTATCAGTACGGACGACGCTGTCAGGATCGAACCGGCTCCTTGAGGCTAGTTGCCCGGCACTGGCTGCACAACCCCAAAGTCGGTAGCGTTTCGCAATGCACGCGATTTATGCAGCGGGTATCAACCGCGACGACCCACTATCAGTTCTCGGCATCGGCGATGTGGAGCCCAAGGAAACACCCGAGGAGTGGGTGGATGTCGAGGTTAAGGCGATGAGCCTGAATCACCATGACGTCTGGGCCCTGAAGGGTCAGGCTCTGCGCGAGGAACAGGTTCCGATGATTTTGGGAACCGATGCTGCTGGCATCGCTCCGGATGGCACGCCCGTTGTTGTCCATGCGGTAATCGGCAATCCGATTAATGGTGATGAAACCCTCGATCCGAAACGATCGCTCCTCAGTGAGGTCTACCCGGGAACATTCGCCGAGCGGGTGCGGGTCCCGGCGGGCAACCTCATACCGCTTCCCGAGGGATTCAGTTTCGAGCAGGCGAGCTGCCTGCCCACCGCCTACCTGACCGCCTATCGAATGCTCACGACCAAGGCGCATGCCCAGGCGGGTGAGACCGTCTTGATTCAAGGAGCCGGCGGTGGCGTCGCCACGGCAGCGACAATCCTCGGCAAGGCCCTCGGTCTTCGCGTCTGGGTAACGTCACGCGATCCCGAGAAGGGTGAGTGGGCGGTCAGTATCGGCGCCGACCAAGCATTCGAAACCGGAGCCCGACTACCCGACAAGGTCGACGCCGTCATAGAAACGGTCGGGGAAGCAACGTGGGACCACTCTTTGAAGTCGTTGCGGCCGGGCGGCACCATCGTCGTCTCGGGTGCGACCTCCGGCGCCATGCCACCATCCCAACTCAATCGAGTCTTTTTCCTGCAGCTGACCATCGCTGGATCCACCATGGGCACCGCTCAGGAATTTGCCGACCTCATCACCCTGATGAGCGAGAACGCGATTGCTCCGGTCATCGATCGCACCATGGCCATGGATGAGGCACGCGACGGGTTTGCGGCAATGATCGACGGAACCGTCCGCGGCAAGATCGTGATGACGCGCTGACATGCACGTCGGTCAGTACCGGGTTCGCTACCGGGACGTCTACTCGGCCGGCGTCGTGCTCAACGCCCGCTATCTCGACATCTGCGACGAGGCATTCACCGAGTTCTTTCGGCAACGTGGTCTCGAGCCTGAGGATCTCTACGCGGTCGCATTCAACGGCGCGCTCGCACACATGGATGCGACCTTCATCGCTTCGAGTTCCATCGACGATGTACTCGACCTGGATGTGGGCTGCGACAGAGTCGGGAACACCAGCGTGATCCTTACCTACACCTTCACCCGGAACGAGCAGGCTGTTTTCCGGGGCGTGGCCAGGTATGTGAATATCGATGACAACGGCTCACCGATTCCCGTGCCCGACCCCGTTCGCAACGCGCTCGCAGGCGCCTAGCGCACCACGCGTACTTCACTTCCACGCTCTTCGGGTTCGTCATCAATCATTTCGGCGGGAAAACCAGAAGCTGTTACGTCGATTCCGTAGCGGTCCTCGAGTCGGCGGATGATGTTGGGTGACCACTCGCGGGGTCCGTATTGATTGATTCCGTCGTCGAATATCTCCACGATCAACGAGCCCAGTTCCAGTTCCATGCCCAGGTCCCGCGCGATAGCCACGAACAATCCCACGTCCTTTTTCACCAAGTCCATCGTGAAGTTGATGTCCCGGGATCCGTTCAAGATCACCTGACTCTCGGTTTCGTGAACGAAACTATTGCCCGACGATGCTCGAATCGCCTCGAAAGCCACGTTCAGATCGATTCCCGCTTTGGCGCAGGTGGCGAGGGCTTCGGTGACAGCAATGAGATTTGCCGTCGCCAGGTAATTGGTCACCACTTTGATCTTCGAGGCACTCCCCAACTCCCCGGTATGGAGGACTCGACGTCCCATGATGGTCAGCAATGGCAAAACCTTGTCGAAGGTCGTGCGATCGCAACCGGCCAGGATGGAAATGTTCCCCGTCGCAGCTCGGTGACATCCACCAGACACGGGGCAATCCGCCACCAGCCCACCACGCTCCACGACCCGCGCACCCAGCCGCACCACTTCGTCGGCGTCGGTCGTACTCATCTCGATCCACACTGTTCCGGGAGTCATGCCCTCGAGAACTCCGGCCGGCCCTTCCATCACTTCCGCCACGACCGATGGTGACGGAAGGCACGTGATGACTACGTCGCATGCGGCCGCCAGTTCCGACGGTGATGACGCAGCCACCGCACCCTGATCCAGCAAGGACGCGACCGCTTCCGGCGATGTATCAACCACCGTCACGGACACGCCGTTTCGTACCAAAGTTCCTGCGAGTTTGGACCCGACGTTGCCTAACCCGACGAAACCCACCTTGTCGAACACTTCTTGCACAACTGACTCCATTCCGTGATGACGGTTGCGAGTGTGCCAGCCGGAATTTCCGTGCTGAGAGGTTTCGCCGAATTGGCCTCACCCAACCGCGCCCTATGCTGAGGACGTATCACCACTCGAGAAAGGCTCACCTGGGAGGCCGCGCGCGCGATGCCCGAGTTGATCGTCGTTGCGAATCGTCTGCCGGTTGAGCCCGTCTACCAAGACGGCGACCCCGATCAAGCGATCGTCGGCTACCGCCTCGCCCCGGGCGGCCTCGTCAGCGCCCTCGAATCCGTACTGCGCTCAGAGAAGGCCGTGTGGATCGGCGCCGGCAGTGATGCACTCGATATCGACCACGGTTCGCTCCAACTCGAGGCCGTGAGTGTCGATCCCCACGACATGCACGACTACTACGAGGGCTTTTCCAACTCAGCAATTTGGCCGCTCTACCACGACGCTGTGGTCACGCCGTCTTATCACCGACACCACTTCCGCGCCTACGAGCGCGTGAATCGGGCGTTCGCCGAACGCATTGCGGAGATCGCCGAACCGGGCGCGACCGTTTGGATCCACGACTACCAACTGCAACTCGTTCCGAGTCTTCTACGCACTCTGCGTCCAGATCTGAGCATCGGCTTCTTCCTGCACATCCCCTTCCCACCGAGCGCCTTGTTCGCGCAGTTGCCCTGGCGCCGTCAGATCCTCGAGGGACTTCTCGGCGCTGACCTCATCGGCTTTCACACGCACGATGATGCTCGCGCTTTCGTCTACTCCTGCGAGAGGTTCCTCGGCCTGGCCGCCCACGAGGGCACCATCAGGGTCGGTGAGCGCCGCGTGTCGGTTGGGGCTTTCCCCATAGGCATCGACGCACAGGGCTTCTCCGACATGGCTGCCTCGCCCGATGTGCTTGCGCGTGCGCGGCAACTTCGCGAGGAGATGGGTTCCCCGGAAACCGTTCTTCTCGGCGTCGATCGATTGGACTACACCAAGGGAATCGACATCCGCCTCAAGGCGTTCGCGGAGCTGCTTCAAGATGAACGCCTCGATCCCGCGACAACGGTCTTCGTTCAGGTCGCGGTGCCGTCCCGCGAGAACATCTCCCAGTACCAGCAGATTCGAGACGACATCGAGCTTCTGGTCGGCCGCTTCAACGGCTCGCTAGCGACCTTCGAAGCGACGCCGATTCATTATCTGCGTCGGGTTCTCGAACGCGAGGAATTGATCGCGCTCTACCTCGCAGCAGACGTCATGCTCGTAACGCCCCTGCGAGATGGCATGAACCTCGTCGCCAAGGAGTACGTCGCCTGCCGCAACGATGAAACCGGTGCCCTGGTCCTGAGCGAATTCACCGGCGCAGCGCGCGAGCTCTTGCAGGCCTGGCTCGTGAACCCGTACGACACATCGGGCGTGAGCGAAGCCATCGTCGATGCCGTTCGAGCGACGCCCGAGGATCGTCGTCGTCGCATGACAGCGATGCGCGCCACCGTCTTCGATACCGACGCGCAGGCGTGGGCCCGGGATTTCCTCAACGCGTTGCGCACCGGTGTGGCGAGCGCTCAGGCGGCCGTTGCCGATGACCGGGATCAAGCCAAGATTCCAGTGAACCAGTTGGCCGATGCCCGCCATCTCCTGGTCTGTGTGGACTACGACGGCACGATCTCTCCGATCGTTACCGACCCCGATGCCGCACGACCGCTGAGTGAGGCCGTGTTTGCCCTCGAAGAACTCTCACGCCTGCCCGACACCTCGGTCGCGGTGGTCTCCGGACGCGCACTCGACAATCTGCGGTCGGTCTCGGGAATGCCGCCGGCCATTCACTTGGTCGGAAGCCACGGTGCCGAAGTTGATACTCCCCTCGAGCTCGATCCCGCGCAGCAACGGTTGCTCGAGCAATGCACCGCGGCGGCCGAGGAACTCGTCTCGCAGGTTTCCGGCGCCCAAATCGAGACCAAGCCCGGCAGCATCGCTATCCATGTTCGACGTTGTGAGCCGAAGGCGGGCGCCAACTTGATCCGACAGATCGTCATGGGACCGGGCCGCTACCCGGGAGTTTTGGGCAGACATGGCAAGGAAGTGATCGAACTCAGCGTCGCCCACGCCCAGAAGGCAGATGCAGTCCGTGCGCTTCGGCACCGATTCGATGCGTCGACGGTGGTCTTCATCGGCGATGACCTCACCGATGAGTCGGTATTCGCCGACCTCAGCGGACAGGACGTCGGAATCAAGGTCGGTTCCGGTGACTCCGCGGCGTTATGGCGCGTCGATTCCCCGGTAGAAGTTGCGCTTCTACTGAACCGCCTCGCTCAAGAGCGCGCCGAGCGCAGTCGTTCCTAGTTGAGACTGAACGGCGGATACCTATCTGTCGCGAGCAAGATCGCGTACGTGTGCACCCGCCAGGTCCATCGCATGACACCCACGGTGAAATCGAACAGCGCCTTGGGATAACGACCGGTGATGATCACCACGATCCAGGCGACGATCGTCACAGCGAAGACCGCGATATAGAGGAAGAACAGAATGAAGTAGTGGGGAATCGCTAGGAACCACTTCACCAGCGGCAGCCCGCGATTGAGGTCTGTTTGTGCATTCGGGTACGGAACATCGAGATGGACGTTCTGATCGTCTTCCGTAGACGGGTACTTGTCGGTGATCAACAGCACGTAGGCCGAGATCCGCGTGAAGAAGCGCGAGAGAGCCAGGCCGAAGTCGAACCACCACTTGGGATAGCGCTTGCGAAAGAGCAACAGCAGGACGGTGACGAGGAAAAGGGCACCAACGATGCCTGCACCGCTTGATGTGGTGTTGGTAACCGTTTCTTCGGCCCCTTCATTCCACGTGACAACCGATTCGCCGCCAGAAGTCAGGATGTTGAGGATGATGGCGATGGGAATGACAAGGATGATCCGAAAGAGGGTCGTAACCCGGCTCAACTTCTCCTGATAGTCGATCTGCAAGGTGGCGGGGTACGCCGGTTGGCTGGTTGTCTGAGACATCGGCTCCTCCTGACTCCAGCAGCCTCACGCTGCTCACACCGTCAGCCTAGGTGGAAGCAGCGATCGATCCGGGGTTCTGACACCTCGTCGGCATCAAGTTGAAGAAGTCCAAATCTGGACATAGTCTGACCCCAATGACCACTGGATCCGAAGCCCTCCGCGAGCACGGCCTGCACGTGACTCCGCAGCGCCTCGCGGTCCTCGCTGCAGTGGATCAATCACCCCACTCCACCGCCGACTCCGTGCTGGACACGGTCCGCTCGAACATCGGATCGATTTCCCGCCAGTCCGTTTACGACTCGCTCACGACTTTGTCCGAGGCCGGCATCATCCGGCGCATTCAGCCGGCGGGATCGGCGACGCGTTACGAGACAAGAACCGGGGACAACCACCACCATGTGGTGTGCCGCGCGTGTGGCGAGCTCGCAGACGTCGATTGCGCCGTCGGCGACACCCCATGTTTGACCGCAGCGAATGACCAAGGCTTCGCCATCGACGAGGCTGAGGTCGTCTACTGGGGTCGGTGCCAGACCTGCTCAACCGAGCACACCACTTCCCTTACCTGAAGAACACCACCGATAGGAGAGGCAACGATGGCAAGTGA
>CAZVWA010000011.1:0-21559 GCA_964631085.1 uncultured Rubrivirga sp. | reverse complement strand
GCGGTTGTGTGAAGTAGCGGTTGCGTGAAGTAGTCGAGAGCGGCTACCGGGAAACGCGCGCCAGATCGGCTGCACCAACGATGCCTGCGTCGTTGCCCAACTTCGCCAGCAGCAGTTTCGGGTGGGGTCGGTTGCTGCCACCGAATATCGAGTTGCTCAACGTGCGTTGCGCGCTCGCAAGTAACAGGTCCCCTGCATCGGACACTCCCCCTCCGATCACGAACGCATCGGGATCGACGATGGCGGTGAGGTCTGCGAGACCCCTGCCTAGCCACGTTCCAACATTGCCGAACGCCTCGATGGCGATCGGATCTCCGCGCTGAGCCGCAGCCGTGATGTGGGCGCCCTGAACACCTTCGGGTGTCCCGTCACCGAGCTCGAGCAGGATCCCGGCTTCCATGCGACGTTCTGCAGCCAACTGCCGAGCCTCACGGACAAGCGCATTGCCGCTTGCGTACTGCTCCCAGCAGCCATGTCGGCCGCATCCACATAATCGACCGTCGGGTACCGCGTTCAGGTGCCCGATCTCAGCGGCCACTCCGTGCGCGCCTCGCATTACGCGGCCGTCGACGACGATGCCTCCACCTATGCCCGTGCCGACGGTCACCATGACAACGTGCACGAGTCCGACCCCGGCACCGAAGCGGGTTTCGGCCCATGCGGCCGCCGCGCCGTCGTTCTCTACTACTACCGGTAGCCCGGTTGCTGCCTCGACCACGGCGCGTACCGGCACCTGAGACCACGCCAGGTTGGGTGCGAAGTAGACGAGGGATCGAGCTTGGTCCACCCCGCCGGCCACACCGACGCCAACTCCGACGATGGATCCATCTATCTCGGCTTGGAGCTCGTTGACGACCTCGCCGACCTCGGACAGCACCGCGCCAGCGTCGTTCCTGGGTGTGGGGCGTCTGGCTATGCGCAGGATCGTGCCGTTCGCATCGACTACTCCGGCGGCGATCTTGGTGCCACCGATGTCCACTCCGATGGTGACGCCGGATTCGCTCATACCCACGCCCTCAGATTAGGCCCGACGAATGGGCAGCCATCGAACAGTCGGCAGAACCTCGGGCTCGGGCGGGCGAGTTGCAGACCCGAGCGCGAGGAGGCCTTTGCACACGATGCACTCCGGGTGCTCGGCAGGATCGTCGTGCGCTGCGTGGTCGCCTGCCCCCGAGGAGGCCCACCATTGCCCGGCGAGGGAACTCACCATCCCCAGCATCGAGGTCATGTCCCACGACGCACCGAAGTCCTCGGAGTTTGCCTTTCCTCCCGCGTCACCGGAACCGCTGGACAACCACCACGGACGCTCGATGCCCTCATCCATGGGCTCACCTTGTCCTGAAGCATCGTTCATCGATTCGCCTCCTTGGAAGCAGCCGGCCACTGACCAGGATCGGGAGCGAAGGGCACCGTGATGGTGTCGCCTGCCACGACAGCCTCGACGGCCACACACCGGCGCAGCGTGGAATCCAATTCCATGCGTGCCGTCAGCCCGTCGAGCCGGAGCACCAGATGCGTCCCCGGGTACGACGGCTCCCCGGACCACACGCCGACCTCGAGGTCGCAGTATCGGGCTCCGGGAATCGTGCAGGACAGCAAGAACATGCCGCCGGAATCCTCGGTGACGATCGGTGAGCGGGAATCCAGATCCGGCGAAGAGAAAGAACACACCCGTCCACCGCGTACGCGTTTTACCGCTATCCCGAAGAGTCGATCCTGCAAATCCTCGACGAGTTCGCGCGCCGCGCGCCGGATACCGGAAGGCCATCCGTCGGCTTTGCGTGGCATCGGTGCAACGAGAACGCCGCGCATACTCAGGCCCAGAGCGCAACCCTGGGCGACCTGGATCGTGGCGGTCTCGATCGCTGCGCTCTCCGGCGGTACCGCGAGTAACCACTCGAAGCGTCCCTTTGCGATGGCATCGCAGATGCTTTGCAGCCGATCGGTCAGTTCGAATTCCGGTGCTGATGCGCGCAACAGCGCAGACAAACTGCAGAGATCGGCCACTACATCCGGCACTGCGGCATCGACCACGACAATCGTCGGATCGTGTTTCGATTCGGCGAACTCGAAGGCGGCCATCAATGTGGCGGTCCTTCGAATTGCACTCAACGCCCCACTGAGGTCGTCCGCCACCCTCGTTGCACCGGGCACTCCGACGGCGGCTGCGAGGGCGCGCACAACATCACGCTCGTCAAAATCGGTGAGTTCGACTACCTGCGCCGACGGGACCGAGGCCCGAGCCGCGCTCACGGCCCACGCAGAACCGCTGGGTGTTACCGAGCTAGCGAGCAGCACCGGATTCCACCCGCTCCTTCAAACCCTTGAGCGCGGTATCGACGATGACCTTTTCCGCTTTGCGTTTGATCATTCCGAGCATCGGGATCTTGACGTCGACTGCAAGACGGTAAAGCACCGTCGTCGAGTCACCCGCCGGAGTGAGTCGGTACATGCCGTCCATCGCGGTGACCATGTCGCCCTTTGTCAGCTTCCACGTGACCTCGGTATCGCCATTCCAGTCGTACTCGAGTTCGTAATCATCTCGGATGGGACCGGAGTCGAGATGGAAACGGGCATCGGCTGGTCGACCATCGTCTTCGTAGACACTCAAGACTTCCACGGAAGTAATGCCATCGCTCCACTGCGGATACGCCGCTAGGTCGGCGATGACCGCCATGATCTCTGCCGGTGAGGCGTCGATCTCGATGCTGGACTCGGTTTGGTCGGCCATAGGTGGAGGCTACCTGCTCTCGTCACAGATCGATGACGAACGGGCGTTCGCGACCGTGGAAGTGGCCCACATTGATGCACTCGGTTCGCCCGATTCGAGCCCGTGCGGCGAGCGGCTGGTGCACGTGGCCGAAGAAATGAAATCGAGGTTGGTGGCGTTCCAGGTAGTCGGTAATCGCTTGCGAGCCAATCTCAAACCGCCGCGCCACGACGTCGTAATTCAGCAGCGCATTCTTCGCCGGGATGTGGGTGAACAGAACGTCGACCGGACCGAGAGCCTCGAGTTTGGCTGCGTAATCCGCCGGATCGATCTCATACGGGGTGCGCATCGGACTCTTCAAGCCTCCCCCGACGAAGCCCCAACGCTGCCCGTCCACATCGATCACCTCGGCGTCCACGACCCGGTGACCCTCGCGCACGTACTCAGGCCAAAGACCAGGAACATCCACGTTGCCGTAGGTCATGATCGCCGGGGTCGGCATCGCGGCGAAAAGTTCCTCGTACTGCAATCGGACCATCGACTCCAAGATGGTCCAGCGTTGTCCTCTGTCGGTGACTCCGATTCCCGCCCAGGCCGCATCGGACAAAGCTCGCGCGTCATCGAATCGATTGGCGGTTCGCGCCTCGATGTAAGACCGGGCGTGGTCAGCGCCGAATAGGTCGGCGTAGATGCCGTGCTCGGGGTCGTCGTAGTCCAAGAACAAGATCAGATCGCCCAAACACACGAATACATCGGCACCCTCGGCCGCCGATGCCAATGCCACACCCGCGCCGTGGACATCGCTAACGACGTGAACGCGCATCGATCTCCAGCTCGTCCTTCACATTCCAGATCACTTGCTTCCACGCCACGACGTGCCGCTGCCGCAGAGCCGCCAACTGTGCTCTGGCTCGACGCGTGTTCCCCACCGTTCGTACCGTGGTCGCGGAACCGGGAACGGTTGGATCCGCTCGCAGGTAGTAGTGCACGATCACGCCCGGGTCGTGCTCTTCGAGCCAGATTTCCGAGGAACCCACGAGGTCCCCGGCCACCGTCCACCGCATGCCCTCCGGCCCGCGGTCCATGTACACCTGAAGGGTCAGGCCGGGCCACCAGGTGGGCCACCGTTCGGCAACGACGGCCGCCATGACATCGCGCCGAACCCGCACGAAGGACTCATCGACGATGTCGATGCTGGGGGCCGGATCGGACATATCCCTAGCGTGCCACGAAGCTGCTCGAACAGCATTCGCCGGTTCCCTACTTCTGGTCGCCCAATCGAGGGTCTTCGCGTACGGTGGGCCACATCACATCGAGCCGCTTATGCGGCCATGAACGAGGGAGAAAGCGCGTGCTTAAGGAGTTCAGCGTTCCGGCCATGGTTTCGGCGCCCACTACGGGCAATCTCACCGACCACGTCGTGGAGAACGCCGAGAAGAACCCCTCCAAGGTGGTCTTCTCTCTCCAACGCGGCGACGCGTGGGTCGGTGTGACCGCAGCCCAATTCCTCGACGAAGTTAAGGCGATCGCCAAGGGCATCGTCGCCAGCGGTGTGGAGGCCGGGCAGCGCATCGGTGTCATGTCTCGCACCCGCTATGAGTGGACTCTCGTGGACTACGCCATCTGGTACGCCGGCGCGATCTCGGTGCCGGTGTACGAGACCTCATCGGCCGAGCAGGTGGCCTGGAACCTCACCGACTCCGGCTCGGTGGCGCTGTTCGCCGAGAGTTCCAAGAACAAGGTGATCTTCGATCAGGTCGCCCCGGACGTTCCCGACGTCACTCGCGTTTGGGTCTTCGACAACGACGACCTCGAATCACTCAAGGCAGCCGGCGTGGGGGTCAGCGACGACGAACTCGAAGCACGACGCGCCACCGTTCAGCCGGACACCCTGGCGACGATCATTTACACCTCGGGTACCACCGGGCGACCCAAGGGCTGCATGCTCACCCACAAGAACTTGATGTTCGAGGTCGAGAACGTCATCGCGGCCTTGAAAGATGTCTTCCAGGCACCGGGGTCCTCGACCCTGCTCTTCCTACCGGTAGCGCACGTCTTCGGGCGCTTGATTCAACTCGGTGCCGTCCGCGCCCAGGCTCGTCTCGGGCACGCTCCCGACGTCAAGCAACTCCTGCCGCTGTTGCAGAGTTTCCAACCGACGTTCGTGCTCGCGGTTCCGCGCGTGTTCGAGAAGATCTACAACTCCGCCCAGCAGAAGGCTGCGGCTGAAGGTAAGGGCAACATCTTCGACAAGGCCGCCCATGTGGCCATCGAATACAGCGAGTCACTGGACGAAGGTGGCGCGAGTTTCGGGTTGAAGCTCAAGCACGGGCTATTCGACAAACTCGTCTACAAAAAGTTGCGTGCCGCCATGGGCGGCCAGGTCGAATGGGCCGTCTCCGGCGGCGCACCGCTCGGTGCGCGTCTTGGTCACTTCTTCCGCGGCATCGGCATCACGGTCCTCGAAGGCTATGGGTTGACAGAGACTTCAGCCGCCACCACGGTCTCGCGCCCGGACGCTATCGAGGTCGGCGCCGTCGGCCAACCGTTCCCCGGCGCGAGCGTCAAGGTCGCCGACGACGGCGAACTCATGCTCGCCGGCGATCAGATCTTTGTTGGCTACTGGAACAACCCGACTGCCACCGCCGAGGTGCTCGAGCCGGACGGCTGGTTCCACTCCGGTGATATCGGTGAGATCGACGACCGCGGCTTCGTGCGCATTACCGGCCGCAAGAAGGAACTGATCGTCACCGCGGGCGGGAAGAACGTCGCACCAGCAGTTCTCGAAGATCGCCTGCGCAGCCATGCGCTCGTTAGCCAGTGCATGGTGGTCGGCGACCAGAAGCCCTTCGTGGCAGCCATCGTGACCCTCGACCCCGAAGCCCTACCCATGTGGCTCAAGGTTCAAGGCAAGGACGAGAGTCTGACGACCGCGGATCTCATGGGTGATGCGGAGGTGCTAGCCGAGATCCAAGGCGCGGTTGACGAAGCCAACAAAGCCGTATCGCACGCTGAGGCAATCAAGAAGTTCGTCCTCGTGCCGGAAGAGTGGACCGAGGAGGGCGGCCAAATGACTCCGTCGATGAAACTCAAGCGCGGCGTGGTGCACAAGGAGTACGAGGCTCAGATCGAGGAGATCTACGCCTAGCTGACCACGCGCCCGATTCCGCTGAATCGGGAGGAGTACCACGGTCCCAGAATGTTGGAGACCACCACACCCGTTCTCGGGTTTGCCGCGTGCACCATTTTCCCGTTGCCGATGTACATCCCCACGTGGTGAGTTCCGCGACCGAAGTAGAAGACGAGATCGCCGGGCTGGGCCTGGCTCAGCGGAACGCGACGGGTCACCGAGTACTGCGAGCGGCTGTAGTGCGGCAGCGAGATACCCGCCTGGCGCCAGGCTGTCATCGTCAGCCCCGAGCAGTCGAAGGAGTTGGGCCCTGATGCTGCGGCTACGTAGCGATCACCGACCTGGGCGAGCGCATACTGCACGGCCTTCGCTGCACGCCCGCTCCCGGTGAATCCCCCACCGGCGCTGGATGAGCCACCACCGGAACTGATCTGGCGAGCAGCCGCCGCTGCCGCGGCTCGCGCAGCCTCACGTTCTTCGCGCGCCAATTGCGCCAAACGCTTGCGCTCTTTCTCTTCCAGGTTTGCCAAGATCCGCTCGGCCTCAGCCAGGCGGTCGTCGGCCTCACCCTTGGCATCCTTCATGCGATCGCGCAGATCCTTAGCGCGCGCCTCTTTGTCGAGTACCGCAGCCTCGGACTGCGCCAGTCTCAGTCGAGCAGTCGCGGTCTTGCGCAACGCCGCCGCCTGACCGCGCTGGACGGCGTCGAGGGCTGCGGCCTGGGCCAGGAACTCGTTGGGATCCTCACTGAGCAGCACCTGCAGGGAAGTGTCGAGCCCACCGGAGGTGTAGGCCGCGCGGGCGAGGTCGTCGACGGCCCCGAGGATCTCGCGCATTTCGCGGCGTTCGCGCTTGACTTTGGCCTTCAGCGCGTCGAGTTGCCGACGTACGTCCTTGAGCTCGTTGCGGGACTCGTTGAAGCGTTCGGTGGCCGACTCGGCCTGGGACTCCAAGTCCATCACCTGAAGCCGAACCTGCTCGAGGTCGGGCGCGGCCTGCGCCGGGGAGACGATCGCACCGGAGGCAACAAGCCCCGTCAGTGCCAGCAGGACCCCCGTGATCCGGGTTCGCTGCCGGGTTCGCACCTTCGGCCTCCTGCTACGTCGATATCGGCGGGCTACGGATTAGGTCTCGGTCACGTGCCGTCGGCAACCGGGATGACCTCTGTGGGACGGCTTGATCCGGTCACGGGTTCCCCAAGGTAACAGAATGGTGACGATGCGCACCACGGGTGTCCCAGGCACATCCCAAGGACGTCTCAGCCTGCTCGACGCTCCCCGGGAACGAGCCTCAGAGGGGGTACCAGCCCCGAATCGGCCAACACCCCGATAGCCCGCGCGTGCTCGGCGTCTATGGGTACGCCAACCACGCCCGGATCGGGCGTCCCCAGCAGGACGCTGACCACGCAGTCGCCGCACGCCGGCCCGGCTACCTGGCAGGACTCACAGTCGATAACCATGCCCGCGAGGCTAAATCGGGGGTCTGACAATCGGTCAAACCCCGCCGTCGCCCGGGCTCTCCTGGCTCGGGCCGCCGAACTCCGGGCGCGGGACCACCTCGATGCGATCGCCCGCCGAGCACCAGCGGCATCGGACGGATTCCACTTCCTCCGCCATCACGGTGCGCTCGTCGACCTCGACATCGCCGGCAAGGTTCGCATGCCAGTACTCGCTGGACTTCACAGTTCGCACTACGTCGAACCGGGTCAGGTTGCCGCAATGGCCACACCGCAAGCGCGAGGCCTCGTCGGGAAGAGTGAACGCCATGCCCGAGAACCTACCGTCCGGTGTCAGACCCGAGGCCTAGCGTTCTGCGCAATGTCCACCGCACCCAAGCCCAACACACCCAACGGCCGTGCCCAGCTGCCGCAGCACACGCAACTGACGTGGGACGAGTTCGCCGCTGAGGAACCGCTGTCGGAGCTGACGTTCGTCATCGTCGATCTCGAGACCACCGGGGGTCCAGCCACCCAGGCGGGAATCACCGAAATAGGTGCGGTCAAGGTCCGCGGCGGGGAGATTCTCGGCGAGTTCGCCACGTTGGTCGATCCCGGACATGCCATCCCGGTGAACATCCAGTCACTCACCGGCATTACCCCGACCATGGTTCGCGACGCTCCGTCGGTCGCGGGAGCCGTCGCTTCGTTCGGGGAGTTCGCCCGCGACTTCGTCATCGTCGCCCACAACGCTCCCTACGATCTCGGCTTCCTCAAGGCCGCCTGCGCCAAACACGATCTCAGTTGGTTCCCCGGCCGATCTCTCGACACCGCGCGCCTAGCCCGCGTGGCACTGCACGCCGGGGAGGTCCGCAACTGCAAGTTGGCCACACTTGCGCAGCACTTCGGCTCTCCCGTCACTCCCGTCCACCGGGCTCTGGCCGACGCGCAGGCCACCACGCACGTTCTTCACCGCTTACTCGAACGCGTCGGATCCTTCGGCGTCTACACCTGGACCGACCTTCGGGCGTTCGTCTCCCGAGTTTCCCAAGAGCAACGCGCCAAGCGCCACCTCGCGGACAACCTGCCCACCGGACCGGGGGTCTACACCTTCGTGGATCAACAGGGTGCCGCCCTGTACATCGGGATGTCGCGCAACATTCGCTCTCGCGTGCGCAGCTACTTCACCTCGGCCGAGCAGCGGGCGCGGATGACGGAGATGATCCATATCGCGCAGCGTGTGGACGCGATCCCCTGCGCGACGGCGCTGGAAGCCAACGTTCGCGAGCTGCGGGCCATCACCGAGCAGCAGCCGCGGTACAACCGCAGGTCACGTCGCGCGTCGACCTCCTGGTGGCTTCAGCTAAGTGAGGACTCCGCACCGCGGCTGGTAACCGCACGCGCTGTTGGCGACGAGTTTCCCGATGCCGGGTGGGGTCCGTTCCCCTCGCGCGGAGCCGCGCGCGATGCTGCGGAACTCATCTGCGATCACACCGGGCTTCGAACGTGCACCTCACGACTACCACGCAATCCCTCCACCGATTCGCCTCAATGCCTTCGCGGACACCTCGGATCTTGTGCAGCGCCCTGTTCGCGTACAGGCGATCGCATCCGCTACGTGCAGTCGGTCACCGAAGTCAAGTCCATCCTCGATGGCCGTCTCGATGCGTTTGTCCACCGTGCTCACGAGCGCATGAAGTCCTATGCCAATGCCGAACAATTCGAGGACGCGGCACGCCTGCGCGACCACATGACGTCGGTCATCGCGGTCAGCGAGCGGTTTCACCGACTCCGCACGCTGCGCAATGCCGGCCGCATCGTCGCGGCCGCACCCGATCGCGGTGGCTGGGACATCCACGTCATCGACGACGGTCGTCTCGTCGCTGCCACCCACGCCACACCCGCTGAAGACCCGCGGGCCTGCGCCAGAGCCGCAGTGGCAACGGCGGAAACCCGTGGCATGGGTACCGACTCGACAACCGTCGAGGAGATGTCCCTCGTGGCTCGGTGGCTCGAATCACCCACCGTTCGCCTCGTCAGTGTCGACGAGCCGCTGTCGTGGCCGGCTGCATCTGGCTCGCGCGCTTTCGTCGCCGCTGCACAGGCTGACGTGGTCGGGAGTTCGTCGACATCTAGTCGGCACGCAGCTCAGCGTCCCGTTGGGCCGGCTCCAGGTGTGTCCTATGTGAGTCGGTTGTCGGCCGGCGTTTCCGATTAGCCGGTCGGGGATTCAGGTGCTAGCCGCGAACTCGCTTCCACCCACGCGCCGACTACATCCCACGCTGCTCCGGACTCCATCACCGCTCGCGCCCGCGGAACATTCGCTCCGATCCGATCGGACAGGCTCGTTGCCACGTCGCCGGAGCCGACGGCCGAATCGAAGGCAACCAGCGCCGCGGCCGCGTTGACGACGACGGCGTCACGAATGGCTGCGACCCGGGCTGGGTCGTCGTTGGCGTGGTTCGGGTCGAGACTGGCTCGCAGCAACTCGACGTTGCGCTGCGCGGAGCCACCGACCAACATCGACGGATCCACACGTTCGATTCCCCACTCGCGGGGATCGAGCGTTTCCTCGACCACCTCAGAACCCGTCGCATGCGATCTCGTGACGTCCCAGGCTCGCGTTGTGGTGGTCGTGGAGATCTCGTCTAGGCCGTCATCACCGCGAACGACGATCGCCGAGACCCCCCGATCGGCGAGCACCTGTGCCATAACGGGGGCTGATTCGACGCGGGCGCAACCCACGAGCATCGCTTCGGGTTGTGCGGGGTTGGCGAGCGGCCCGACGATGTTGAACACCGTCGGTACGGCGAGCTCGCGACGCGTCGGACCCGCAAAACGCAACGCCGGATGGAAGGCGGGGGCGAAGCAAAAGCCGACGCCTACCTCGCCGGCGCACGCAGCAACGGATGCGGCATCGAGATCGATGCGCACACCCAAGGCTTCGAGGGCATCGGCGGAACCCGTCGCGCTCGATGCTGCCCGGTTGCCATGCTTGATTACCGGTGCACCGGCGGCAGCGACCACCACAGCGGTCATGGTGGAGATGTTGACCGAATCCGAGCCGTCGCCGCCGGTCCCGACGACATCGACGACGACGCTGGGGCGATCAGCCCGCTCGATCAGCACCGCGTGAGCCATCATCGAATCGACGATTGCGCGCACGTGCGCAGAACTCTCGCCGCGGGTGCGCAGAGCGGTGAGAAAAGCAGCGATCTGGGCTGGCGTCGCCTGATCCTCGAGGATTTGGTCCATTGCCCATGAAACATCGTCGGCCGAAGCGGACTCCGGGGACATCGCAGCACTGAGGACACCGGACCACGTGCGTTCGGGACCGTTCATCGTCGAATCATCCACCGATGGGATTCATACTCGTCCACGCCCTAGTGACGCTAGGAGGAGATTGCCACCCGGCGCCTGAGCAGCGCAGCCGCAGCCCGCGCGAGCGTTCGAGGTTCCAGCGGATGCGAGACGACCGAATCGGCGCGTGACCAGGTGGCCAGCCACGCGTCTTGGGGACGTCCGATCAGGACCAGGATCGGTGGGCAGTTGAAGACCTCGTCCTTGAGTTGCCGAGCAATCCCCATACCTCCCGCCGGTACGGCTTCACCGTCCAAGACGAGCAGGTCGAAGCGTTGGGCGTCGACCTGCGCGATGACCATCGGCTCCGTGGCACATTCGACGTACTCGACGTCTGGAAGATCGGGATGGGGGCGGCGTCCCAGGCTGGACAGGACCTGCCGGCGCACGTTGCGGTCGTCGCTGTACACCAGCACCTGCAACGGTTCCGGAGCCTGGGAGGTGGCCTCATGCGTACCCGCTGCGGCGGTTTCCTCGTCGGTGCCGCTCGCTTCGGCGGCCTCCTGGTCCCCTACGGGCATTCGCGGGATGTGGTCAGAACTCACATCCCAACTCTAGCCCCGACGAAAGTGTGGCCGACATCGCTCGAAAACCTGGCCTACCGGCCTCCATTTATCTAGGGGGCCATGACAGTATTTGCCCGTGGCGAATACGACCTCCATCCCAGCGGCCTACAGCCATGCTCCGGCCAACCGGCCGAACATGGTCTCGATCGGCACCATCGTCTGGCTCTCCAGCGAGCTCATGTTCTTCGCGGCCCTGTTCGCGATGTACTTCACGCTCCGCGCGGTAAACCCCGAGGTCTGGGCCGAGGAGACCCAGCTGCTGAACATCCCGTTCGCCTCCGTCAACACCACGGTCCTGGTGCTGTCCAGCGTCACCTGCCAACTGGGCGTTTTCGCCGCGGAGCGCGGAGACGTCAAGGGTCTGCGCCGCTGGTTCATCATCACGTTCATCATGGGCTCGTTCTTCATCGGCGGCCAGGTCTGGGAGTACGCAGAACTCGTCCACGAGGGTCTCACGCTCTCCTCGAACGCCTACGGCTCGGCCTTCTACCTGACAACCGGGTTCCACGGCATGCACGTGACCGGCGGTCTGATCGCATTCCTCTTCGTCCTCGCCACGACCTACGTCACCAAGCGCTTCACCCATGACCAAGCCACGCGCGCGATCGTCACGTCGTACTACTGGCACTTCGTTGACGTCGTGTGGATCGCACTTTTCTTCATGATCTACGTCCTGCAGTAACCAACCACTGAGTCCGCGCACAAGGAGAGGCACCTACCCGTGAAGTTCCTGGCGAATCGCCGACGTCGGCCCTGGGTGGCCGTTGCGTTGCTGGCCATGGCCCTGCTCGTTGTCGGTGGCGGCTACGCAGCCGTGAGTTCGACGGCGCCCGCAGAGGCCGCCATGGGATCGCAGACCCAGGTCGAAGAGGGCAAACGCTTGTTCCTCGAGGGCTGCTCTTCCTGCCACGGGATCGACGCCCAAGGCTCTGCCAACGGACCCTCCCTGATCGGAGTTGGGGCTGCATCCGTGCACTTCCAGGTGGCGACCGGCCGGATGCCAATGGCCGCCCCCGGCGCCCAGGCTCCGAGCAAGAACGTGATCTACACCGACGAGGAAATCGCCGCGATGTCCGCATGGGTCGCATCCCTTGCGCCCGGTCCGGCCATTCCCAGCGCTGAGCAGTTGGACTTCGCCGACGCCGACATCGCCGAGGGCGGCGTGCTGTTCCGCATCAACTGCGCCCAGTGTCACCAGGCAGCGGGCGGGGGCGGCGCCCTCACCCAGGGCAAGTACGCGCCCAGTCTGATGAATGCAACGCCCCAGGAGATCTACGAGGCGATGCTCACCGGCCCGCAGAACATGCCGGTCTTCTCCGATGCGACCCTCCCGGTCGAAGAGAAGCAGCAGATCCTGGCCTATATCGATTCCCTGCAGAACGCACCGAGCCCCGGCGGGATGTCGCTGGGACGCCTCGGACCCGTCGTCGAAGGTCTGTTCATGTGGACCGCCGTTTTCGCCGCTTTGATCGCCGCGGCCGTCTGGATCGGAATCAAGGCACGATGAGCAAAGATCTCGAAAGCAAACTGCCCGCCAACCCCGAGCACGGCGAGCCCAAGCCCGGGTACCTACCCGTAGCAGACATCCCGCACAAGCCTCGGGTCACCGACACCGACCCCAAGGCCGCGCGCCGCGCCGAACGCCAGGTGGCCAGCATGTTCTTGCTGTCCATGCTGCTGGTCGTTCTCTTCGTCGTCGCTTACGTCACGATCGACGTCTCCACCGTCGTCTACGTCCCCGTTCTCGGTGAAGTCGGTGCCAGCAACCTGGTCCTGGGCTTGACCTTCGGTGGTGCGATCTTCTTCATCGGCGCGGGTGCCATCCAGTGGTCCAAGAAGTTGATGCCGGACGTCGAGGTCGTCCAGCAGCGCCACGACATGGAATCCGATAAAGGCTCCACCAAGGAGGCCGCGGCCAACTACGAGCGGGGCAAGGAGGAATCGGGCTTCGCTCGCTACCCAATCATCCGCCGGACGTTGCTCGGCGCCTTGGCGCTCTTCCCGATCCCGCTCGTGGTGATGCTCCGCGACCTGTGGCAGACCCCGCCCGGCGAGAACCCGGTGGAGATCTTGTCCACCACATCGTGGCGCGACGGCGAGCGGATCGTTCCCGATACCGGCCACAGCACCGGGGAGAACGTCAAGGGCATCCGGCCAGAAGAGATCCCGGTCGGTGGGCTCGTCTCGGCGCTTCCGATGTCCATCAAGGAACTCAAAGAGGACCCGGTTGCCAACATGAGGGATCGCGGCAAGTCGGCGATCATCCTGGTGCGCATGGACCCGGACGAGATCCGCGCCCAGCAGGGCGAGGGCTGGGACTACCAGGGGATCTTGGCCTACTCCAAGATCTGCACCCACGTGGGTTGCCCGATCGCCCTCTACGAGCACCGCACCCACCACCTGCTGTGCCCATGCCACCAATCCACCTTCGATCTCGCGGACGAAGGCAACGTCGTTTTCGGCCCCGCCGCCCGGCGGATGCCGCAGTTGCCGATCCGCGTAGATGAGGAAGGATTCCTCGTAGCACGATCGGATTTCCAAGAACCTGTCGGACCTAGCTTCTGGGAGCGTGGATGAGCACGACAAACCCCGCTGCGAACCCCGTCGAGAAGGCGGGCGGCGCCACCGCGACCTTCGTCGATCAGCGCCTTGGCAGCAACAAGTTCCTGGCACGGAACCTGTCGAAGGTGTTCCCCGAGCACTGGTCGTTCATGCTCGGCGAGATCGCCCTGTACTCCTTCATCGTGGTGCTTCTCACCGGCACGTACCTGACGCTGTTCTTCAAGCCGAGCATGGCCGAGGTCGTGTACGAGGGCTCCTACATCCCGCTGAACGGCATCTACATGTCCGAGGCCTACGCATCCACGCTGAATATCAGCTTCGACATCCGAGGCGGCCTTCTCATCCGTCAGATGCACCACTGGGCGGCGTTGATTTTCGTCGCCGCCGTCGCCGTTCACATGTTCCGCGTCTTCTTCACCGGCGCCTTCCGCAAGCCACGCGAGTTCAACTGGATCGTCGGCGTGGCCCTGACCACGCTCGCCCTCGCAGCGGGATTCACCGGCTATTCGCTGCCCGATGACCTGCTCTCGGGAACGGGCCTGCAGATCATTCGCGGCATCTTGCAGTCGATTCCACTCGTGGGCACCTGGCTGGCGTTCTTCGTGTTCGGTGGTGAGTACCCCGGCGGGGACATCATCTCCCGGCTGTACTCCGCGCATATCCTGCTGGTTCCCGGCTTGATCCTGGCGCTGATCACGGTCCACTTGATCATGGTGTGGACGCAAAAGCACACCCAGTTCCCCGGACCGGGCCGCACCAACGACAACGTCGTCGGCTACCCACTCCTGCCCATCTACATGGCAAAGGCCGGTGGCTTCTTCTTCGTCGTGTTCGGCATCGTCGCGCTGCTGTCGGGGCTGGTGAACATCAACCCGGTCTGGATCTTCGGTCCCTACACACCCGACCAAGTGACGGCCGGGACCCAGCCCGACTGGTACATCGGCTGGCTGGACGGCGCCCTGCGCCTGATGCCGAACTGGGAGACCGTGGTTGCAGGCTTCACGATTTCGTGGAACGTCTTCATCCCCTCGGTCGTCATCCCGGGCATCTTGTTCACCGGCCTGGCGCTCTACCCGTTCCTCGAGGCTTGGGCGACCGGGGACAAGCGGGAGCACAACCTGCTTGATCGCCCGCGCAATGCTCCGGTTCGCACCGGCATCGGCGTGATGGCGATCGTCTTCTACGGAATCTTGTGGCTCGGTGGTGGAAACGACCTAGTCGCCACGACCTTCAACCTCAGTATCAACTCGATCTCGTGGACCCTTCGGGTGCTGTTGATCGTCGCTCCCCCGCTGGCATTCATCATCACCAAGCGCATCTGTTTGAGCCTGCAGCGCCGCGATCGCGAGAAGTTGCTCCACGGGTATGAATCCGGTCGCATCCTGCGACTCCCGCACGGTGAATTCGTCGAGGTTCATCAGCCTCTGAACGAGAAAGAACTGGCGGTCATCGGCAGCAAGCCGGACACACCGGTTCTTCCCGCCCCGCAAAAGACCGACATCGACGGTGTCCGCAACCCGCGCTACCGCCTGGATTCGATTCGACACACGTTGAGCGGCTTCTTCTACGGCGACAACATCCCGCGGCCAAGCGCCGAAGAGATCGAGGCCGGCCAGCACCACGCCGAAGAACAGGGAGCCATCGAGGCTCCGCTGCACGAGTACGAAGAACGCGACGTCATCTTCAACGCGCACGGGGGTGTCCTGCACCACCCCGGCATGCCCAAGACAAATGCCGAGCAGGTGGCCGAGCAGGAGTCTCGCTCCTAGGACAACCAGGGCGCTGCCCTTTCCCAGCCCCGACGAAGACCCCACCGCCGCGGTGGGGTCTTCGCTTTTTCCGACGTGGTGTCGGGGCAGTCATGGCCGGTCTTGACCGATACTTAGGACATGAACACGTCGTCCCTGCGCATCGTGACCCCTGTTGCCTGCGGACTGCTCGCCCTTGGCCTCTTGGGACCTACGGCAGCAGCCGCACCGCCGTCTGATCGTCCCGGTCAAGGAAGTTCGAACGCTCCCGCCAGCCCTGGCGGCCAGGGCAACGGGAACTCCGGCAACGACAACCCGGGTCGACCCGACGACGCGGGCAACGCGAGCTCGGGCAATTCCGGGGCGGGCAACGACGCCAGTAACCCCGCGGCGAATCCGAACGCAAATGCCTCCTCCAGGCCGGCGACGCCGGGTTCAGGTAACCAAACGGCAAATGGCTCCAGCCAGGGACAAGGTGGCGCGTCGAACGCCTCCGGTCGTCCCGAGTCGACGCAGGGAGGGCCGGCTCAGATTCCAGCAGCAGCCCTTCGCTCACCGGCCCGCTCGGCATTGGAGAGGGCTCTAGATATCGATATCGACTCTCTTGACGAGACCGAGCAGGCGAACGAGCTCGCGCTCTTGTCATGCCTGTCCGAGGCCGCGGATGAGACAGACCGCGCGAATGCTCGCCGCAAGGCCCAGGGCAAGAAGGAGAAGGCGTCTCCTAGCGATTGGGCACCGGGCAAGATCAAGAAGCTCCAGGAACAGTGCGAGGAGGAAGTCGGCGATCGCGGGGACTACATCGTCGTCTTCACCCCCGGAGCAGCCGCTTCCGATCGGGCTAAGGAGGTGCGGGAACAGTCATCTCGCCGCGAACGGAACAGGCTGACCGTTGAGCGCACCTTCGACAATGTGTTCTCCGGGGCGCTCGTCAACGCCGGCGACAAGCAGATCGAAGCCTTGCGCAAGAACCCGAACGTTTCATTCGTCGAGGCCGACGGTCTGGCGCAGGCGATCGAGGTGCAAGACCCCGCACCGTGGGGACTCGATCGCAGTGATCAGCGTGAACTGCCACTCAATGGCGCCTTCGCCTACGACTCCACCGGCAACGGTGTCGATGCGTACATCGTCGACACCGGCATCCGCGCCGACCATGTCGACTTCACCGGGCGAGTGGCGGGTGGATTCACGGCGGTCGAGGACGGTAACGGGACATCGGACTGCAACGGACACGGTACTCACGTGGCCGGAACCGTGGCCGGAGCGAGTTACGGGATGGCCAAGGCGTCTCGGCTCATCCCCGTCCGGGTGCTCGGATGCTATGGATCGGGAACGTGGTCCGGCGTCATTTCCGGCCTGGACTACATCGCCGGTCAGCACGCTTCGGGGACCCCTGCGGTCGCGAATATGAGCCTCGGCGGAGGAGCCAGCAGCAGCATCGACCTGGCTGTTGCCAATCTCGTCCGCGACGGTGTGACCGTGGTCGTCGCCGCCGGCAACTCCGCCACGGACGCATGCAGCACGTCACCGGCGCGGGAACCGTCGGCAATCACCGTGGCCGCCAGCGATAGTTCCGACGCCCAGGCGTACTTCTCCAACTACGGATCCTGCGTCGACATCTACGCCCCGGGAGTCGGCGTCAACTCCGCCTGGTACACGGGTCCGACGGCAAGCGCCTCGCTGTCGGGAACCTCGATGGCTTCGCCCCATGTGGCCGGCGCGGCTGCGCAACTCCTCGAGGGCAACCCGGGGGCTTCTCCCGACGCCATCTGGTCCGCACTTCGTGGAGCCGCAACGACTGACGTCCTCACCGGATTGGGCGGCGGTTCACCGAACCTTCTGATGTTCTCCGGCAGCGCTACGCCGCCTACCGACCCCGAAGAGCCCACGGATCCACAGGAGCCGGTCGCCACCGTTCCTGAGGCTCCCACGGGCGTATCCGCGGTGGCCGGGGCGCGTTCGGCGACCGTGAGTTGGACGCTGCCCGCGGACGGTGGATCCCCGATTACCGGTCAGTACGTGTACGTCTACGACGAACGAAATCGCCTGCGGGGGACTATCCAGGTCGCAGGTGATGTCACAACCGTCGAAGTCGACAAACTGCGTCCTCGAAAGCCATATACCTTCCGAGTCTCGGCCGTTAACCTCGTCGGCCAAGGGGATCTCTCGGGGGCGTCGAGCCCGGTCTCGGCCTCGAACCGGTAGGCGCACGGCCTTCTTTTGGCCGTTTCTCGACCCGAAGCCGACCGCGGTGGCACAGTTGAGGCCATGACCGGTGTCCTGCGGGTATGCCCGCTGTGCGAGGCGACCTGCGGGCTCACGCTCACCATCGAGGATGCGCGTGTCACCGATGTTCGTGGCGACGCCGAGGACGTCTTCAGCCGCGGCTACATCTGTCCGAAAGGTGTCGCCCTCGGTGAGCTCCACGCCGACCCCAACCGGCTAACCCAGCCACTCATCCGCGGGGAAGACGGCTCCCTGCAGCCGGCCACGTGGGACGAAGCCTTCCAAGTGATCCGCGAACGCCTCGGCTTGATCCTCACCGAGCACGGTCCACAGTCCGTTGGACTCTTTCTCGGTAACCCCAACGTCCACAATCTCTCGGGTGCGTTTTACCTACCGGCGTTCATCAAGGCCCTCGGCACCACCCAACGCTTCTCGGCGAGCACGGTCGACCAGATGCCCAAGCAGGTCGCGTGCGCGCTGATGTACGGAACGGCGCTGTCCGTTCCGGTGCCGGACATCGATCGCACCGATTATTTCTTGATGCTCGGCGCAAATCCGCTGATCTCGAACGGGTCGATGATGACGTCCGCTAACTTCCCCGGCCGACTCCGAGCCCTCCGCAAGCGCGGCGGACAACTCGTTGTGGTCGACCCGGTGCGCACTCGCACGGCCGCAGCAGCCAACCAGCACATCAGCATCCGTCCCGGCTCCGATGCCCTGTGGCTCGCATCCCTCGCATATCTGCTCACCCGGGAACCGACCCTCGCTGCAGCAGAACCGTGGATCGACGCCAGCGAATGGCACGAGATCGTTACGCGCCTCGAGCCGTTCACTCCCGAAGCCACGGCTCCCCTGACCGGCATCGACGCAGAGACCACGCAGCGCATAGCTCGTGAACTTCGAGCGGCGAGGAGTGCCGCGATCTATGGACGAATGGGTACCACCACCGCTGGCTTCACCAGCGGCGATGTGACAACGCCCATGGCAACCCTTGCTTCGTGGCTCATCGATGTCATCAACATCGCTATCGGTTCCCTGGACCGTCCGGGCGGCGTGATGTTCCCACTACCCGTTGCGGGAGGGCCGTCCACCGAGGGCACTCCTGGGTCAGGACACGGGGTGCAAATCCCCGGCAGGCGCCGAACCAGGGTGAGAGGTCTGCCCAGCGCCCTCGGCGAGTTCCCGGCATCAACCCTCGCAGAGGAAATCGACACACCCGAACCCGACAGCGACGAGCACATCCGCGCGGTGTTCGTCATTGGCGGGAACCCCATCGTGTCCACTCCGAACCAGCAAAGGCTCACGAAGGCCTTCGGAGAACTCGAACTGCTGGTGAGCGTGGATCCGTACCTCACCGCGACGAGCTCCCTGGCCGACGTCATTCTGCCCGTGGCCTCTCCCCTGACGCGTCCACAGCACGACGTGGTCTTCAACAACCTCGCGGTGCGAAATCAGGCCCGCTACTCCCCCGCCATCTTCGACGTTCCCGAGGGCGAGAAGGACGAGACCGAAGTCCTCGCTCAACTCGCCGCCATCGCAGCCGGAATAGCCTCCGGCCACGAACCGACGGTCGCGCAGATCGAGGATCTGATCGCCTACACCGTCGCCTCGCAGGCCTGCACGGACGCGGCTTCGCGGGCCCACGGCCGAACTCCGGAGGAACTCCTCGAGGCTGTTTCACACCGCACGGGCGTGGATCGGATTCTCGACCTGCGGATCCGCACCGGCCCCTATGGCGACGGATTCGGCTCGCATCCCGATGGCCTCACACTCCAACACCTCATCGATAACCCCCACGGCATCGACCTCGGTCCGCTCGAGCCCCGACTGCCCGAGGTGCTGCGCACGCCCACGGGTCGCATCGATGTTGCACCGGCTGTGCTGCTCGAGGCCCTCACCGACGCATCAAGCCTTCTCAATCACGACAGTCCCCCACCTCGCTTCACACTGGTTGGCCGTCGTCACCTGCGTAGCAACAATTCGTGGATGAAGGGATTACCCACCCTTACCGGAGGCTCCAACACCCCCACCGCGATGATCCATCCCAACGACGCCGCAGAGTTGGGCATCATCGACGGGGCTGACCTGGTTCTCAATACCCCTACCGGCTCCATAACCCTTCCTGCATCCGTACGTGATGACATCTCGCCCGGCTGCGTATGCGTGCCCCACGGATGGACGGATGCAAACGTGAATGCACTGGTGGATGTTCAGGCAATCGACTCCCTCGCCGGGACATCGGTCTTGAGTGGCATCGGAATTACCCTCAGTCGGGCATAGAAAGATCCCTACAACCAGTCGAGCCCCCACGCCGCGGCAACGTCAAACGTCTAAGGGTGCGCGGTAGCGTCGCGAAAAGCGTGGAACCCACATGAGCGCAATAGCGATCATCACAACTCCGGCAACGACTCCGAACTCACCCATGATCCACGGGCTCACGGCGACGAACATAAGCGGCCAAGCACTCTGCACCAGATAGTTCCACGCTCCGTGGGCGAGTGAGGGGCTCCACACGTCGTGGTGCTTCTCCCACAGCACGCCAAGGAAGAAGCTGAATCCGGTGATCGCGATGGCGAAGAGCACCAAGTTCGCCCACAACGGTATTCCGGGATTGGAATACAGGCCAGGCGCAAAGATGACCGGCACGTGATAGACGAACCAGATCACGACGACTATCAGGTTTGCAGTCAGGAAGGACCTGGTTCGTCGCAACTGAGGAAGCAAGTAGCCACGCCAACCGAGTTCTTCACCGAATCCCAGGACTGCGGCTTGCAAAATTCCAAAGACAATACTTGTTAACGAGACAGTCCATCCCAGGAACTTCACGTCCGTTGCGGGCACGATCGAGAGCAGCCCATAGGCGAGTGCCATCGCGATGGCCGGAAAGAAGGCCAGCGCCAGCGTTGATAGTGCCGGACGTCCGAATGTGATGTGCTCTTTGGTCCACAGTCGTGCGATGAGCGCCGACACCGCGGGTACCAGCATGAGGCCTATCACCAGCAGTTGACCGATGGATTCATCCACCAGATACATCGCGACGATCAGTGGGGCGCCGAGGACCACCACCGAGCCCAAGAACACTCGAATAGCTCGATTGGCGCGCTGCTCGACGCTTCGATGCGGTCCCGCCTGTGCTACCTCCGTGTTTTTCTCACCCCTCAATCGCCAACGGAGTTCAAGGCTCCTGGTGCCTAGCCACCGTAACGATTCGGAGCGGGTGTTCCGGGCAGCACGTACCAAACGAAGAGCACGATGCTGCCCAGTGGCACGAAGCCCAGGAGGTACCACCAGCCGGAAAGATCACGGTCGTGCAGCCGGCGAACCGAGACTGCGATCGACGGCAAGATGAAGGCCAAGATCACGACCATGAAGACGATTACCGATAGCCACTGGATGAAACCGAAGTTTTGAGCGACGATCAAGAGGACCGTGAGAACGACGGCGGCGATGGTCTGAACGATGGCCGTGAATAAGACCCACCACCAAAATTCGGCCCGACCGGCTCGTCCGTCGAAATCGCCGTACTTCTTCCAGCACGTTCGTACCGCTTCGCCGAAACCCATCGCAGTCGCCTTTCGATTGCTGATACGTGTCGGAGTGAATGCTACGCGTTCTCGGACGCCACAGCCTCGATATTCGTCTCAACGCTAGAGATTTCAGTCAAAGGTGCCTGGGTGAATACTGCGCCGTTGGCCGAGCGCGCAAGCCACTCGTGCCACTCGTCGTTCCATACCGTCAATCCATTGCCGTCATTGTCCTGGGGTCTACCGGTGTTCTTCACGATCACAACGTCACCGATCTCGTTCTCGTTCCACCACCAGG
>CAZVWA010000010.1:0-22157 GCA_964631085.1 uncultured Rubrivirga sp. | reverse complement strand
ATGAGGTCGAGCGTTCCGAGGAGCTCGCCAGCGCATGAGTATTGCCTCGGGTTCGGCATGCTTGCATAATGCAAGCATGCCGAACATCCTCATCAGGAACGTCCCGCCCGAGGTGCACGCCCGACTCACTGCTGCGGCCAAGGAGCATGGGCAGTCTCTCCAGCAGTACGTCTTGACCCTGATCTCCGAGCCATCCCGGCGGATGAGCCACGCCGAGACCATCGCGTGGCTACGGGCCCAGCGCGAGCGACCAGCAGGTGAACCCGCAGACTCAGTCGAGCCGGTGGACGGAGTCGAACTCGTGCGGCAAGCACGACTTGACCATGCCCGGGAGGTCTACGCGGCGATGGGTGTGGACTGGGATCCAGTTGATGAGACTCCATGAGCGTCTGCGTCCTCGATTCTTCCGCTTGGGTTAGTTCAGTTGTCGTCGAAGATGAACGAGGCGAGCGAGTGCTCACCACGCTCGAGACTTTCGATGAGTGGTGGGCTCCGGACGCATTCGATCTCGAAGTGCTCTATGCCCTCCGGGGCCACTTGTTACGAGGATTGCTGTCTGCAGGGGAACTGCATCGTCAAGCCGTGGCCCTTATCAAACTTCCCCTTCAGCGGATGTCGACTCGGACGCTGGTCGGCAGAATCGCCTCCCTGGCTCCGTCGATCTCAACCTATGACGCTGCGTTCGTGGCGCTCGCCGAACTCATGGACGCACCCCTGTTGACCACCGACTCGCGGCTAGCCAGGGCGCCGGGTCCCCGGTGCGAATTCCTTCTCGTGGAGGGCAACTAGGCTTCCCGCCTGACGAAAGGTTGTCCATGGCTGAGTTCATCTACACACTGCAAAAGGCCCGCAAGGCGCACGGGGACAAGGTGGTTCTCGACGACGTCACCTTGGCGTTCCTCCCCGGAGCGAAGATCGGTGTCGTCGGACCAAACGGCGCCGGCAAGTCGAGCCTTCTGAAGATCATGGCGGGCGTGGACGACGTCTCCAACGGCGAAGCCAAGCTGATGGAGGGGTACTCGGTCGGAATCTTGATGCAAGAACCGCAGTTGGATGAATCGAAGACGGTTCTGGAGAACGTGCAGGACGGGGTTGCTGAGACCAAGGCGATGGTGGATCGCTTCAACGAGATCTCTGCTGAGCTAGCCGATCCCGATGCTGACTACGACACGTTGCTTGCAGAAATGGGCAAGTTGCAGGAAGCGATCGATCACAAGAACGCGTGGGATCTCGATGCCCAACTTGAGCAGGCCATGGATGCTTTGCGTTGCCCGGCGGGCGACGCCGATGTGACCGTGCTGTCCGGCGGTGAGAAGCGTCGCGTGGCGTTGTGCAAATTGCTGCTCCAGGCGCCCGACCTGCTGCTTCTCGATGAGCCCACGAACCACCTCGACGCCGAGAGCGTGAACTGGCTCGAGCAGTACCTCGAGCGCTACCCGGGAACCGTCGTCGCCATCACCCACGACCGCTACTTCTTGGATAACGTCGCTGAGTGGATCCTCGAACTTGACCGCGGGCGCGCCTACCCGTACCAAGGCAACTACTCCACCTACCTAGAGACCAAGGCCGCTCGCATGAAGGTCGAGGGGCAAAAGGACGCCAAGCTGCAAAAGCGTCTCACCGAAGAACTGGAGTGGGTCCGATCCAACGCCAAGGCTCGACAAACCAAGTCCCGATCTCGTCTGCAGCGCTACGAGGAGATGGCTGCTGAGGCAGAGAAGACGCGCAAGTTGGACATGGAGGAGATCCAGATCCCACCGGGCCCGCGTCTGGGCAACGTAGTCGTCGAAGTTGATCACCTGACCAAGGCGTTCGGCGACCGCATTTTGATCGACGATCTCTCTTTCTCGCTGCCCCGCAACGGAATCGTCGGTGTGATCGGTCCCAATGGTGTTGGTAAGACGACACTGTTCAAGATGCTGGTCGCAGCGGCGGAGGGAGACACCGAAGATAAGGACGAACTCCCGACGATGGGAGAGATCAAAGTTGGCGAGACAGTCTCACTTTCCTACGTGGATCAGTCGCGTGCTGGCCTAGACCCATCCAAGAACGTGTGGGAGGTAGTCAGTGATGGCCTCGATTGGATAAAGGTCGGGAATGTTGAACTGCCGTCGCGCGCCTACGTCTCTGCCTTCGGATTCAAGGGCCCCGATCAGCAGAAGCCGGCCAAGGTCCTCTCCGGTGGAGAGCGAAACCGATTGAACCTCGCGCTGACGCTGAAGATGGGTGGCAACCTGCTGCTCCTCGACGAGCCGACGAACGATCTCGATGTCGAAACCCTCGGCTCGCTGGAGAACGCTTTACTCGAGTTCCCCGGCTGCGCGGTGATCACATCTCACGACCGTTGGTTCCTCGATCGCATTGCCACCCACATCCTCGCCTACGAAGGCGATTCGCAGTGGTTCTGGTTCGAAGGCAACTTCGACGCCTACGAGAAGAACAAAGTTGAGCGCCTGGGTGAAGAAGCGGCACGTCCACATCGAGCCACCTATCGCAAACTCACGCGCGACTGATGACGATCTTCAATATCGAGATCGCGAAAAGGTTCAAAGATCTTGATCCGTACGACCATGTCAGCAACGCGACGTTCCTCGACTACGTCATGGAGGCGCGCGTTCGCGTATACCGACAGTTGGGTCTCAGTGAGCGAGGCGTCATGGGTCAGGTGGTGGTTCGCCAAGAGATCGATTACCTACGTCCGATTTCCTTCAGCCTGACACCACTCGTTGCCCGAACGTGGTTCATGCACCTGGGAACGTCGTCGTTCACGATGCAGACTCAGTTGATGGACGAGGGAGACCTCGCCGCGGATGCGAAATCGGTCATGGTGTGTTTCGATAAAGACGCCCAATCTTCTCGACCGGTTCCCGATGAGTTTCGGCGGGTAATCGAGGAGCACCTCGAGCAATAACTGCCCCCAAGGAGGCCCCATGGAGGCCGCGAGACACCTGGTCACCGTGGGTGAGCCGGAGGCCCGGATCCTCTCCCTGGTGGGTTCTCGGTTGGTCGAGTGGGAGCCGACCATGGCGGCGCGGATCACGGTCGGAGAGCGGGCGCTGGCCATCTACGCGGTGCTGCCCATGGACGTCATGTGTGCCCTCGCGGTGCCGGCGCAGGTTTCCTCGGACGCCGTCGGTGATGACGTGACAACCGCATTGCAGTCCTTCGTCAGTGGGATCAGCGGTGCCATCTCCTCGGGAAATACGGTCCACTTTGACGTGACAACGCTGCCGCACGTCACCGCATCTGTGGGGCAGGGCCTGACGCTCGCCAGCCTCCCGCCCGCGGATGGCTGGCAGATGCCCATTCACGGCGTCTCAAGTGACATCACTCCACAGATACGCGAGGCGGTGGTGGAGTTTCAGGAGAGAACGCAAGGTATGTCCGAGCGTCAGGCTGCATCCGTCGCCGAAGAGATCTGGTCGAGATCGGCCTGGGCGGGTTTGCCGATGCGCGTCCTGCATGCTGCTCGGCGGCTGAGGCTCCTGACTGACGAGCCACTGCGCGTAACGGCGGCCACCTGCGGCCCATGGAAGCGACTTTCGACGCCACGCGGTCAGATATTCAGTTACACAGCCGGCATCGAGGCTCGCCTCGGCTTGCGTGTTGTCAGTTGATCGAAGCCACCGCGGTCAACCGCGAAGCCACACGGCGGTCTCGGGGCCGACCACGATGTGAGATTCATCGTCCACGGTGATGCTGGCAACGTCGTCCGATGACGTCAGCAACACATCGTCTCCCCACGCTGCAGGCAAGTGGGCAACGTCGTTGGTCATGTTGATCGCCACGATCACTGATGGGTGACCCGGCTCGTCTGTGAAGCGACGGAGCGCGAGCACCTCGCTCGGTGCATCCCCGAGCCACTCCATGGGGCCTTGGCCGAGGGCGTCTTCACCTCTGCGGCGCGCGAGTGCTCGCCGATACAGGGCGAGTGTCGACGCTTCGTCGGTCTGTTGGCGATCCACGGCATAGGTTCCCCACGCATCCGGAAGCGGCAGCCACGACTCATCGGTTGGACCGAATCCGAAACTCGGTCCGTCGGATTTCCACGGCAGGGGAACCCGGCAGCCATCGCGACCGATGTCCGTTCCCTCGCTGCGAAACCACACGGGATCTTGTCGGGCATCGTCGGGCAAGTCCAAAACTTCGGGAAGGCCGAGTTCTTCACCTTGGTACAGGTACGCCGAACCAGGCAGGCCCAGCATGAAGATCGTGGCGGCCCTAGCGCGCTGGGAGCCTCGCTCGAGATTATCGGGGGTCGGTGCGAACCGTGTCGGGTGTCGGACGACGTCGTGATTACTCAATACCCAGGTGGGAGGGGCGCCCACTGCACGATGATTGCGAACGGTCGCATCGATGGATTCGCGCATCCGCGAGGGATTCCATCCCGCTGCCAGGTAGTCGAAGTTGAACGACGTGTGTAGTTCCTCTGGCCGCTGGTAGAGGGCGAGCCGCTCAGCCGAGGGAGCCCAGGTCTCTCCGCAGAAGATGCGAGGCGGGTCGTACTCGTCTGCGACCGTCCGCCACTCCCGGTAGATCTCGTGCACCTCGTCTTGGTCCCAGTAGGGCGCGTTCGGGGCGACGCCGAGAATTTCGGTGTCAGGAATGGCGTCGTAGTCCATGTCCGGTAGCGCAGGATCCTTCGCTAGGCCGTGGGCAACGTCGATTCGAAAACCATCGACACCTCGGTCGAACCAAAAGCGCAGCGTGTCGAGGAACTCTCGACGAACTTCGGCGTTGGTCCAATCCAGATCCGGCTGGGTGTCGTCGAATAGGTGCAGGTACCAATAATTGGTCACGGTGCCGTCCGCAAGCACTAGGCGAGACCAGCCTGGACCGTGGAAGACGCTCCGCCAGTTATTCGGTGGTTGGTCATGCGCATCGCCTTTGCCCGGCCGGATCATGTAGCGAGCCCAGGCTGCGGATTCAGGTTGGCTGGTAAGAACCTCCTGCCACCACACGTGCTCGCTGCTTGTGTGGTTGGGGACGATGTCCATGATGATGCGCAGCCCACGGTGATGGGCCGCATCGATCAGGGCGTCGATGTCCGCGAGGGTGCCCAGACGCCTGTCTACGTCGCGGTAGTCGGCAACGTCGTATCCGCCGTCGTGCAGGGGAGAGGTGTAGAACGGCGAGATCCACAGTGCGTCCACGCCGAGGTCGACGAGGTAGTCCAGTCGATCCATGATCCCCGGAAGGTCACCGATGCCGTCGCCGTTCGAATCGGCGAAGCTGCGTGGATACACCTGGTACACGACGGCGTCCTGCCACCACGGGCGATGACGCCTGTAAGCGCCTACATCGTCGGGCGTACTCATCGCGCTGCTCCTGTTCGGTGTGGGTCGTCGGTGTACTGGGGCGGGCGTCAGGTGCTCGGCTCGGCGCTGAACACGGCACCCGGGGGTGGTTCGTCGGCCACATTCTGCATGGCGAAGGCGGCTCCTTGCAGGTAGTGCCACAAGACGCCGTCCTGCTCGGGGGGCAGACCTTGCTCGTCGAGGGCCTCGCGCATATGGGTCAGCCAGTGGTCGCGGGCGGTGGAATCGATGGCGAACCCCGCGTGCCGCATGCGCAGTCGGGGGTGTCCACGCTGGTCGCTGTAGTCGGTCGGGCCGCCCCAGTATTGCTCCAAGAAGGAGCGAAGGCGCCACTCGGCGGCATCGAGCGAATCTGGTGGGTACATCGGGCGAAGGACGTCGTCGTTTGCTACCCGTGCATAGAAGGCTGCTACAAGACGGGTGAAGAACTCCCGTCCTCCGAAGACCTCGTACGGGGTCGGCTCGGCCTGCTCGCTCACGCCTCGATTGTGTCGGATGCGACTTCGCCGGGCTGCAGGCGGTTCATCGATTCCGCTCGTTCGACGATGTGCCGGGCCATGGGCGGGAACACGAACGCGTGGAAGGGGGCCACCGACCACCAGTACGCGTGACCGGCGATTCCGCGGGGCCAGTAGACGGCCCGCTGTATCAACCGCGAGCCACCACCGTCGCGTGGCTGGACAGCAAACTCGAGCCAGGCCCGCCCCGGCATCTTCATCTCCGCGCGCAGCCGAAGCAGCCGGGGAGGAAGGCGTTCTTCTACCCGCCAGAAGTCCACGACCTCGCCGACCATGAGTTGCTGAGGGTCTCGGCGACCTCGACGCAGCCCAACTCCACCCACGGCCCGATCGATCAAGCCCCGGGCTTCCCACAGCATGCTCGATGAATACCAACCGTTGGCACCGCCGATGCACTCGACCGCGGACCACAGTTGCTCGGGCGAGGCGTCGGTCTCCACCTCGCGCACGTCGGTGTGCAGGGAGCCACCGGCCCACTCGGGGTCTCCGGGCAGAGGTTCGCTGGGGGCACCGGGCGTGGAGGCCCCGGTCCAGCGCGTGGCGACGTTGGCTTCCTGGATACGGGTGAGCGCCAATTCGACGGCACGATCGAACGTCACCAAACCGTTCGGTGGATCAGGAATGAAGTCGGCGATGTCGTGGTTGCGGCAGATCGCGGGATGCTTCAGCGATCGAACAAGGGGTTTGGCGATCGAGCGTGGAACGGGTGTCACCAATCCGACCCAGTGGCTGGAGAGCTGGGGACTGAGCAAGTTGATCGGCAAGATGATGCGCTTTCCGAGACCGGCGACAGCCGCGTAACGGTGCATCATCTGTTCGTAGGTAAGTACTTCTGGCCCGCCGATGTCGAACTCGCGGTTCACGCTCGGGGGGAGATCCGCGGCCATCACCAGGTAACGCAGTACGTCGCGGATCGCGATCGGCTGCGTCTTAGTGCGAACCCACCGCGGTGTGATCATCGCGGGGAGTCGTTCGGTGAGGTAGCGAAGCATCTCGAAAGAGGCGGAACCCGAGCCGATGATCACCGCGGCGCGGAACTCAACCGTCGGAATTCCCGAACTTCGCAGGATGCGACCGACCTGCACGCGCGAACGCATGTGGGGAGACATGTCCTTCTCCGGGACGTCGGGCGCCAGGCCGCCGAGGTAGGCAATGCGCCGAAGAGAGGAGTCCCGGGCCGCGTCGGCGAAGGTCTGGGCCATTGCCTTCTCTGCCTGCTCGAGGTTGGGGCCTTGCTGCAGTGAGTGCATCAGGTAGTAGGCGACGTCGATGCCTTCGAGGGCGCGGATCACATCGTCTTGGTTTGTTGCATCGCCATGAACGACCTCGATTTGGTCGGCCCAAGGAAAGTCGCGCAACTTCTCTGGGCTGCGCGCCAGAACGCGAACCGTGTGGCCTTTGGAGAGAAGTTCTCGGACCAGGCGTCCACCGACATAACCGGTGGCGCCGGTGACAAGACAACGCAGGGCCATGCCGACAGTGTTGCGTCGATTGGCGTTGGCCGCGACTTAGGGCCGGGTTTCGCCCGAATCGTCTTCCGCGATCAACGTGTGCGGTGGCGGGAGTGAGTGTCCGTCTTCAGTCGTCTCGGTGCCCGCAGCCGCCGGTGGTGGGGCCGCGTTCGGATCGTTGTCGTCTGCGTGGCCGGTCGCAAAGTCCCGTTGCGTGGGAGCGTCGGGCTCCCCCGGGGGCCGCGGAGGAACTTCCTGGACGCCAGCCTGGAAAGTCCGCACCTGGATGCCTTCGTACGGGATCCGGATGCCCGCCGCGTCGAGGGCCTCCTTCATCCGCTGACGGATCACCCGCCCGGCGTACCACTGGTTGCCGTTGGGGACGATCTTGGTGTTGACCCGAATTACGACGGCTGTGGATGTCAATTCGGTGACGTTCGAGTAGTACGGCGCGCCGAGCAGGACTCCGTTGTATTGGGGATCCTCACCCATGTCCTTGCCGACGGCATCGATGACCTGCTGCACCTTGTTGAGGTCCTCGTCGTAGGGCACGGGGATTTCGATAAGTGAGTACGTCCATCCCTGGGACTGGTTGGAAACCGATTGGATCTGGCCGTTGCGGATGTACCAAACAACCCCCCAGAAATCGCGGACGCGCGTGTACCGCAGCGCGGTCTCCTCGACCTCACCGAGGACGATGCCGCCCATGTCGACGGTGTCGCCGATACCCATCCAGTCCTCGAAGATCATCGAGATGCCGTTGAGGTAGTCGGAGATGTAGGACTGCGCACCAAAGCCGATAACAGCGGACAGGACCGCACCGCTGGCCAGGATCGGGGCGAGATTCACACCGAGGGTGCCGAGGATCGTCAATACCGCCGCGGACCACACCACGATGACCAGAACGTTTCTCGAAAGCGAACCGAGCGCGTGGGCGCGCTGTCGCTGGCGATCCTCCATGAGAGTGGCGGCGAGCTGGGCGTCATCGGCGCCGCGCAGTTGCCCGGGTCGGCGCTTAGGTGCGTGGTTGGTGACCGCTTGAACGGACTTGCGAATGGCGCGTCCGCCGATGATTTGGACCACGAAAGCGACCAGGATGATCAACCCGATCCGCAGCAGCGGTTCAAGGGGGAGATCCTTGGTGAAGTCATTCCAAGCGTCGACGATCTCGTTCATGGTGCCTAGCCTTGCATGCCGGTCCACCGGGCGAGGAACGCAAGGGTGTCCGCGGTTTCCTCGACGGCCGCGTCGAGCTTGCGCGCACCATGGCCCACATTGCCCTCAGAACGCAGCAGGATGGGGCGATCGCCGGCAGTAGCGGCCTGGGTGGCGGCGCACATCTTGCGGCCATGCATCGGATCGGTACGGGTGTCGTTGTCGAACACCGCGAACATCGTCGCCGGGTAATCGGTGTCTTCCACCACTCGGTGATACGGCGAGTACGCGTGCAGCCAACCGAACTGCTCAGGGTCCTCCGGATCGCCATACTCCACGGTCCACGTCGGCCCGAGTTCACTAGTGGTGTAGCGGATCATGTCGAGCAGCGGTGCAACGCACACGACTGCATTGAACAGATCCGGCCGCTGGGTCAAGGCCGCGCCGACGAGCAGTCCGCCGTTGGAGCCGCCGTAGATTCCGAGATTGGCCGGAGTGGTCCATCCTTCGGCGCTCAAGTATTCAGCAGCGGCGTGGAAGTCGTCGAAGACATTTTGCTTCTTGTCAAGCATGCCGTCTCGATGCCACTGCTCTCCTTCGTCGCCGCCACCGCGCAAACAGGCCACGGCCCACACGCCACCGGCTGCCACCCACGACAAAATCGCCGCCGAGAAACCCGGCTGCATCGGGATACCGAAACCGCCGTACCCGTAGAGGACCGTCGGGCGCGGCCGATCAGGCTCGGCAGACGGCGAAACGATGAACATCCGGACCTCAGTGCCGTCCTTGGATGGGTAGGTGACCAGTTGCGAGTGGACGTCGGGTACATCGACTGAACCCGGCGGTGTCGCATACAACTCGACGGCCCCGGTGCGGGCGTCGTAGGAGTAGATGGTGGGGACCTGTGTGTGATCGGTGTAGGCGAACCACACCACCGGACCACCGGTCGGCTTCTCGATGGGCCCGGCCACCGTGCCGGCTCCAGGAAGTTCGACGCTTCGGATGAGCGTGCCGTCGCTGGCTCGATGAAGATTCATGGTGGCGACACCGTGCGCCGTGGTCGTGACGAGCAGGAAGTCCTCGCTGAGTGCATCGCCGTCCAGAACCGCCACCGATTCCAAAACTGCTTCCGGATCCTCGGGGATCAGGTCGGTCCAATCGTGGGAGCCCCATCGGCCGGGTTCGGTTACCGCGAGTCGTCCGCGCGGGGCATCGCGATCGGTGGAGACGTAGACCCGCCCGTCGCGACCGAAGGTCAAAGACGTTTGCGCGTCGACATCGGCCTGGACCTGTTGGAAGGCCGGACGGTCAGCGGGGGACGCCGTCAGATCCGCGACCCACAAATCGTTGCGGGGCTCGGTTCCTTCCGCGGAGGACACTTGCAGCCAGCGCCCGTCACGTGAGACCTCGACGCCGTAGTAATTGGTCATGGTCATTCCGGCGCCGAAGATGTTGGCGTCGTCGTTCGCGTCTTGTCCCACCCGATGCAAGAAGACACGTCTGTGGAATCCGCGTTCGGACTCAGGAACATCCTCCGGTGGCAGGCTGCGAACGTAGTAGAAGTAATCGCCCCCGGGAATCCATGCAACCGGCGAGTAGCGGCAGCGGTCGATCGGTCCATCGATGACATCGGTAGTGGCGACATCCATCACGTACAGCACCGATTCCTCGGTTCCCCCGACCGACAGTTGGTAGGCGAGCCGATCCCCTTCCTTGGACGGCTGCCATGAATCCAAGGTGGTGCTCCCGGTTTCATCGAGTTCCATCGGGTCGATGAGAACGCGTTCGGTGCCGTCGACTTCACGCACGAACAAGACGCCGAACTGTTGACCGGGTTGACGCCTACTGAAGAAAACGCGGTCGCCACGGTGCACGGGCAAAGACACCGCGCCGGCACCGAGAAGAGCCTGGACACTGTCGGCGAAGCTCTCCCGCGTGGTCCAGGTGTCCCGTTCGCTCGTGAGCAACTCGGCTTGTTGTTTTGTCCACTCCTGGGTGCGAGGGTCCTCGGTGTCTTCGAGCCAGCGGTAGGGGTCAAGGACCCGCACGCCGTGCATGTCGTCGACGATGTCCGCGCGCTCTGCTTCGGGGTAATTGCGTGCCATGCCGCCACCCTAGGTGCACACCCGGTGCGTAGCGTTTGCTCCGTGACGACGGAGCCGATCGACCGCGGGTTGCTGCACGAACTCGCCGCCGCGTATCGAGTATCCACCGAGTATTGGGGGCAAGCCGGAAACCACGTTGAGGTTTCCGATGACGTTATTCGCGCCGTTCTCTCCGCCCTGGGAGTCGATGCCGGCAGCAACGCGGCCATCTGCGAGAGCCTGGAGGCGGCACGGCTGCGCGAATGGCGCAGGGTCATGCCGCCTGTTTTCGTGACCTGGCAGGGCGAGGAGCGGCGCCTGTGGGTTCATGTGCCCCACGGTGAATCGGTGTCGGCATCGGTCGTGCTGGAAGACGGCGCTAGGCGGGAACTTCGGCAATGGCAATGGTGGGTTGATCCCGTCGAGGTGGATGGTCGACTCATCGGCGAAGCGAGCTTTGGCGTGCCTGACGACCTGCCCATCGGTTGGCATCGAATCGAAGTCGTCGGCGATTCCGTGAGAGCCGAGTGCCCGCTTGCGGTGGCGCCGGCAACTCTCGACCCCGAGATCCTCGTCGGCGAGCGTCAATGGGGGGTGATGGTGCAGGCCTACTCCTGGCCGTCGTCGGATTCCTGGGCGGTGGGCGACATTCACGATGTGGTGAATCTCGCTACGTGGAGCGCGCGCGACGGCGGTGCGGGTTTCATCCTGGTAAATCCCCTGCATGCTCCGGTGCCCGGTGTGCCATCCCCCTACTTACCCACCTCCCGACGCATGTGGAACCCGTTGATGATCCGCGTCGAGGACATTCCCGAGGTGGCGAGCATGACTCCCGCGGACAGAGGTCGACTGGAGACACTGCACACGGACGTTCAACCGCCCTCGATCGACAGCGCGTCTCGCATCGACCGCGACCGCGCCTGGCAGTACATCCGCCCAGCGCTGGAACTTGTATTCGGCGCTGCTCGCGACACCGAGCGCGAGACGTCCTTTCGGGCTTTCGCGAACCAACCGTCGGTGCGGACGTTTGCGACATGGTGCGTTCTTGCCGAGGAATTCGGCACCGATTACCGCAGTTGGCCGGTGGAGTACCGGGTATTCGACGGCGATGCTGTTGTGCAATACGCGCGAGAGCATACGCGCGATGTCGACTTCCACTCGTGGCTGCAGTGGATCGCCGCCGAGCAACTGGCCGACGCTCAAAAGACGTGTCGGGACGCGGGCATGGCAATCGGGGTCATCACCGACTTGGCCGTGGGTGTTCATCCGGGCGGCGCGGATGCGTGGGCGCTGGCGCCGGTGATGGCGCGCGGCGTGGGTGTCGGCGCGCCCCCGGACATGTACAACCAGCAGGGGCAGAACTGGGACCAGCCACCGTGGCGACCCGATGCACTGGCCGACGCCGCGTTCGCCCCGTTTCGGGATGTCCTGCGAGCCGCGTTGCACGGCGCGGGTGGACTGCGGATCGATCACATCCTCGGGCTGTTTCGCATGTGGTGGATTCCCGAAGGCATGTCGGCGACGCAGGGAACCTACGTCGGTTTCGATCACGACGCCATGCTCGCCATTACGTGCCTTGAGGCACATCGGGCGGGCGCCGTCGTCATCGGCGAGGACCTGGGCACCGTGGAGTCCTGGGTCCAAGAGGAACTCGCACGTCGAGGAATCCTGGGCACGGTTATCGCATGGTTCGAGCGAGATGGCGCAGTGGTGCCACCGGAGAGATGGCGACGCCGGGCACTAGCGAGCGTGACGGTGCACGATTTACCACCGACGTCGGGATACCTCGCGGGCGGGCACGTTCGTCTACGCGATGAGCTGGGGTTGCTCGAGGGGCCCGCCGACGACGAGTACCGCGCGGCGATTGCCGAGCGCAGCGAATGGGCCAACGTCCTTCGGGAGCGAGGATGGTTATCGCACGAGGCCAACCTCGACACCGCGGAGGGGCGCGCCGAGATGGTCATCGCGATGCATTCGGCGGTGGCGTCGTCGCCCTGCATGCTGGTGGGTGTAGCCGCTCCTGACCTCGTGGCGGATTTGCGGGCCCAGAACCAGCCGGGCACAGACCGCGAGTACCCGAACTGGTGCATGCCGGTAGCCGGGCCCGACGGTGGCCCGATCGAGCTGGCAAGTTTCCTGTCGACGATGCCGGACTTCGCCCGCCGGATCGTGGACACGGTGCGGCAATAGGCTGGGGCCATGGAACCTCTCGTCGCGCTGGGGCTCTTCGTCGGAATTCCCGTTGGGCTTGCGGTGATCGTCGCCGTCCTGGTCATGGTGCCCCGCAACAAGTACGGCTCTGCGGCTGAAGGAGAGATGGCTCCGGGGTCAGCGCTGATCACCAGTGCACCCGCGACACCCAACCCCGCCGCCCTTCCGACATCGGAGACCGCAGGCGCGGGAGTCACCGGAGGTGCCCATGGAAACTGGTGAGGCAATGACGCTCTCTATGTCCGAGCGCGGCGATCTCGAACGAGTCGTCCAGGTCGCCCGCGACATTTGCGGATATGAGTTCGGGGTGTACGTCGGCTCGCTGGAGAGCGGACGGGAATCGGCCATCGCAATGCACGGTGGGCTGGATCAGCCGGAATCGGCGATCTTGTTGGCCATCGATCCCGGCGAGCGCTCGATGGACATCGTGACCGGATCGCGGGTTCGGCGCACTCTCGATGACCGCGCCTGCGAGTTCGCGTTGCTCTCCCTGCGCGCCAGCCTGCAGGCGGATCAGCTCGTGCCGGGAATCCGGGACTCGGTGATGATGCTCGCTGAGCACGCCCGCGCTCCGCAGACCCTGCACCTCGACGAGCCTGCGTAATTGCCGCGCCGGCTAGGCGTCTTTGTCCCGGGCCCGTTTGGCTCGCAATAAGCCATCGCGACCCTCGGATACCAATCGAGCGAGTGCGGGGCTCGGCTCGGTTGCCAGGAAGCGATCGGCGCGCTCAACAGTCTCGTCGGTGACGGAGAACATCGGGAATAGTCCCATCGTGATCGACTGGGCGATCTCCATCGTTCGATTCGCCCAGACTTCGGGAAGTGCGTCGAAGTAACGGTCGATGTAGGGGTCTGTGAGATCGCAGTGCTCGCGGTCCAAGAATCCGGCGATGGTGGCTTCCAGCATCGCGTTAGGGAGATCGGCGTTTGTGTAGATCTCCTGCCATGCCCACTGCTTGGCTTCTTCTGTCGGCATCGATGCTCTCGCCATTGCGGCCTGGCGACGTCCGGTAGCGGTGTCGTCGCTTGCCAATTCGGATTCGATGGCGTCATCACCGCGCGTGCCGGCCGAGACGAGTTGCATGAGGAGGAACCAGCGCAGGTCGGTATCGACGGTGAGTCCGTCCCACTCGACTGTGCCGTCGAGAAGACCCTCCACCGTCGCAAGGTGTTCGCTGGTCGTGGCGGCGCCGGCGAAGGAACGAGTGAAAGCCAGTTGCCTATCACTGCCCGGTTCTGCCGCCTTAGCCAATTCGAAAGTTCGATCGGCAAGTCGGATCAGGTATTCCGTGCGGTGGGATTCCGCCGCGAATTGGTCGATTGCCATGCGGACTTGGCGCAGGACTCCCTGCACGACTCCGATGTCGGACTCAGCTTCCACTCCAGCGAGTACGAGGTCCACGAAATCCCCGGTCGAGACTTCGGCATCGCGTGTCATGTCCCACGCCGCGCCCCAGATCACGGCCCGGGCCAGCGAGTCGCCCAATCCACCCAGGTGCGACGTGGCCGTGGCCCATGAGTCGTCATCGAGTCGAACCTTGGCGAAGGTGAGGTCGCCGTCGTTGACGAGCAGAAGGTCAGCGCGTGGCTTACCGGTGAGCGAGGGAACGTCCGTCGACTCACCCGTGACGTCGACCTCTATCCGTTCACGCAAAGCGAGTTCGTCGCCGTCAACGTCGTATAGACCGATAGCAACGCGGTGCGAACGCAGTGTCGGCTCGATACCCGCAGGAGCCAATGGCGGCTCCTGTTCGATGCGGACCTTTGTGTAGTTGCCGGAATCGTCGACATCAACATGCGGTCGCAAAAGGTTCACGCCACTGGTCTGCAACCACTCTCGGGTCCACTTGGACAGATCTCGCCCACTCGTTGCCTCGAGTTCGGTGAGTAGATCGCGAAGTTCGGTATTTCCCCACGCGTGCTTAGTGAAGTACTCGTGCAATCCGGCGAGGAACTCCGCCTCTCCGACCCAGGCGACGAGTTGCCGAAGCGCCGATGCCCCCTTGGCGTAGGTGATGCCGTCGAAGTTCACGCGAACGGCGTCCAGATCCACCATGTCCGCAGCGATGGGATGGGTCGAGGGCAATTGATCCTGTCGGTAAGCCCAGGCCTTGCGTAGATTCGCGAACGTCGTCCACGCCTCGGGGAATCGGGTTGCGTGCACGTTCGCATGGTGCGACGCCCACTCGGCGAAGGACTCGTTCAGCCACAGGTCGTCCCACCACCGCATCGTGACGAGGTCGCCGAACCACATGTGCGCCATCTCGTGCAGGATCGTGTTCGCCCGTTGCTCGTAGGCCGCCTGGGTGACCCGTGACCGGAAGACGAAGTCCTCGAGAAATGTGACGCACCCGGCGTTCTCCATTGCCCCGGCGTTGAATTCGGGCACGAAGAGTTGGTCGTACTTCGTGAAGGCGTAGGGCACTCCGAACTGCTCTTCGAAGAAGGCGAAACCCTGTTTGGTGAGTTCGAAGATGTCGTCGGAGTCGAGATACTGCGCAAGCGATGCCCGGCAGAAGATTCCGAGGGGATAGGTGCCGTTCGGCCCCGAATACTCGTCACGGACAACGTGGTACGGCCCGGCAACGAGGGCGGTGATGTAGGTGGACATCCGCGGTGCAGGCTCGAAGTCCCACGTGGCGGTTCCTGCCGCCGAGGGCTGGGGTTCGGGTGTCGGGGAGTTGCTGATGACCTGCCAGTGATCGGGGGCTGTCACCGTCAATTGGAATGTGGCTTTCATGTCCGGCTGCTCGAAGCAGGCGTACATACGCCGAGCGTCGGCGGATTCGAACTGGGTGTAAAGGTAGGTCTCGTCGTCCACCGGATCGACGAATCGGTGCAGTCCCTCGCCGGTATTCATGTACGTGCACCGAGCCACGATCGTGACGGTGTTGTCGCGCGCCAAATCGGGAAGGGATATCCGTGCACCCTCGACCACCTCGGTGGGATCGAGCTCGCGCCCGTTGAGCGTGACCGATTCAACGGAGGTCGCGATGAGATCGATCCAGGTCGACGAGCCTGGTTCGCTGCTTTCGAAGATGCATGTCGTGGTGCTCCGAAAGGTCGGCCCCGTTCCAGTGAGGTCCAGGTCCACCGCGTAGGAGTCGACGGTGATCGATCGACTCCGAGCCTGCGCTTCGGCTCGGGTGATGTTCTCGTTCTTGGCGGTGTTTGTCTCAGCGTTCGTGGCAGCGGACGTCATGCGCTGATCCTTTCACTAGGCAGATCCGTGCGCTTTCTGGCCGAGGACGATTGCACTACGTTGGCGAGCATGGAAGCTCGATTCTGGTTCGATCCGCTGTGTCCTTGGGCATGGATCACGTCTCGCTGGATGCTCGAAGTCGAGCGGGTTCGTGATGTCCGGGTTACCTGGAAGGTCATGAGCCTGGCGATCTTGAACGAGGGCAAAGAGGTCCCTGCGCAGTACGCCGAGGCGATGGCCGCGGAATGGGGCCCGGTTCGGGTGTGTATCGCTGCCGAACAGCAGTTCTCCGCTGAGCGACCGAGCATCGTCGGTGATCTCTACACCGCTTTGGGAACTCGATTCCATCTCCAAAGTCGCACCGACTTTGCAAAAGTGATCGACGAATCGGTGGCCGAGTGCGAACTTCCGGCTTCTCTAGCCGAGGCAGCATCGGACTCCGCGTTAGATGAGGCTCTACGTGCCAGTCACGATGAAGGTCTAGCCCTCGTGGGTTCCGACGTGGGCACTCCCATCGTGGCGATCCCGGATAGGAGCGGCACCGAAGTTGGCTTGTTCGGCCCGATCGTGACACCGGCTCCCCTCGGTGATGACGCAGCCCGCCTGTGGGATGCCTTCGTGACGATGGTGCAAACGCCTGGCTTCTATGAGGTCAAGCGCACGAGGGATGTCGAGCCTCAGTTCGACTAAGGAATACTCCCAGCCATGATCGACAACGTCATCGAACAACCCTGGCGTGGGTTCGCGAGCGATAACTACGCCGGTGTGCATCCCGAGGTCCTGGAGGCATTGGCAACGGTCAATCGGGGTCACCAGTCTGCATACGGTGACGATGCCGTCACGGCACTCGCGCGGGACATGATCGGAGATCACTTCGGTGGCAGTGCCGAATTCCTGCCGGTCTTCAACGGCACCGGGGCGAACGTCGTAGCGCTGCAGTCGGCAACCGAGCGGTGGCAGTCGGTTATCTGCTCGAGCACCGCCCACATCCACGCTGATGAAGGTGGCGCACCGGAGTCTGTCGCGGGCATCAAGCTGTGGACGGTGCCGACCGCTGACGGAAAGCTCCGCCCTGACGACGTCCAGGGCCAGTGCTTCGACATGGACTTCGTCCATCGCGCCCAGCCAGGGGCGGTGAGCATCACTCAGTCCAGTGAGATGGGAACCGTTTATTCGCCCGACGAGGTCGCGGCGATTGCAGACGTAGCGCACGCAAACGGTCTGGCCGTGCATATGGACGGGGCGCGTTTATCCAACGCCGCAGCATCTTTAGGTGTGCCGCTGCGAACCTTCACATCTGATGCAGGAATTGATCTCGTGTCCTTCGGCCTGACGAAGAACGGTGCGATGTTGGCCGAATCGGTGGTGGTTCTCAACCCCGAGCGGGTACGAGGTGTGGACTTTCTTCGCAAGACCTCCATGCAGTTGGCCAGCAAGATGCGCTTCCTCAGCGCCCAGTTTGTGGCACTCCTCACCGATGACCTGTGGTTGCGAAGTGCCGAGCACGCCAACTCGATGGCTACCCGACTTCGCGATGGTGTCGCCGAGCTGCCGGGCGTGACGATCACCCAGTCGGTAGACGCAAACGCGGTATTCGTCGTCCTGCCTGCGCATGTGACGGCCACATTGCAGGAACGCTTTCACTTCTACACCTGGGATCAAGTAACGGGTGAAGTGCGCTGGATGTGCGCGTGGGACACGACTGAAGACGATGTGGACGCCTTCGTCACGGCAGTTCGTGGGGAGACCGCATCCGGTGCCTGAAGGCCACGTCGTCCATAGCCAGGCTCGTCGGCTCCGGACGCTCTTTCGAGGAAAAGCCGTCCAGGTAGACAGCCCGCAGGGTCGCTTCGCAACGGACGCCAAGCGAATCGACGGGCGGGTCTTGGACAAGGTTGAGGCGCACGGCAAGCACCTGTTCATTCGATTCGAGGATCTGTGGGTGCACGTCCACCTGGGCTTGTTCGGTAAGTGGAAGATCGTGAAGGGGCAGGCACCAGAACCCTACGGACAGATCCGACTTCGACTTCAAACCGACGACGGCTATGCCGAACTGCGTGGTCCGACCGTGTGCGAACTACTGGATGAAGATGCGAAGAAGGCAGCGGTCGCCCGGATTGGCCCAGATCCCATCCGCAAGTCAGACCCGACTCCCGCGTGGAACCGCGTCGAGCGCAGCAACGCTCCGATTGGTGCGTTGCTGATGGATCAGAAGGTCTTCGCCGGCGTGGGCAACATCTACCGGGCCGAAGTGCTCTTTCGACACAACATCTCGCCCTACCGACCGGGTAAGCAGGTCAGTCGCAACGAGTTTGATGCGATGTGGGAGGACCTCGTCGTGTTGATGACGCAGGGCACCAAGCGGGGTCGCATCGACACGGTTCGCCCAGAGCACTTGCCCGAGATCATGGGGCGGCGGCCGCGTGAAGATCGGCACGGAGGTGAGGTGTACGTCTACCGCCGCGCTGGTCAGAAATGTCACTTATGCAGCGAGGAAGTCGAGATGGCTGAGATGGGGGCCCGCAAGCTCTATTGGTGCCCCGGCTGTCAGCCGGAGTGATCGGGCCGCTTGATGATCCACGGTTCCCCGCTCATCAATACGCCGGTGTCTAAAGCGTGTTCGCGAGCGAGGAGCAGGGCCGCTGCTTCCGTGGGAGCTTTCAATTCGACGTGGCGTGTGAAACTCGAACTGATGGGTATCGCCACCGTGAACGTTTCGAACTCCACGTCGCCAACGTACGCCTAGTCCCGTGCTGCGTCGACCTGTTCTTGACCGGGGATCTGCGGTGAACGGATGCCCGGGTGACCGGGGGGAATCGCACGCTTGACGATGACCCAGGAGCCGAGGACCGTACCGATGACCAGCAGGTAGAAGAAGGCACCCGATGCCGCCAAGCCCCACAGAGCGTCACTGGCGATAAGAGGGAACAGCACCGCCGCGCGGACCAGGTTGAGGAGAACCCACAGCCACGATCCGCGTGAGTAGGCGCGGACCAGGACTGGATCCTTGCGCCAGCGCATTCCGGTTCCCACGATCGGTCCGACGATCACACCGAGGAGAGGCCACCGGATGAAGTTGGCGATGACGAAAGCCAGAGCGGAGAGGACGTTGAGCAGGACGCGGGGCCAGAAAAACGCAGCGGCGCTCCCCGTTCTCGCGGCGAAGTAGGCACCGAGAGCAACCACCACGATGGCGCCGACAACACGCGTGGGTCGCTTCCGCTCGATCAGCCTCCAGGCGCCGAAGATCACCGCGAGTATCAAAGACGCGACGATGGCCCAGGTCAGTGCGTCCGGGTTGCTGTTTGAGAGTCCGACGTAAACGGCCACGAACACGATCGGCGGCAGGATGCTTTCGAGCGCACCGCGCGGCCCACCGATGAGTGTGGTGAGCGGGGCTCGATCCTCAGGCGAGGTCATGGACACCCCTGCACGATAGTCGCGGGTGGGCATGCGCCTTGCCGACGCTACGTCGACCAGTTGGCTCGGCTAGCGTCGTTCCCATGGCTGATGATTTCCCGGAGTTAACGGAGCTCGCGGATCGATGGCAGCGCGATCTCGAGTCGTGGGCGATCCCGCAACACATTCTTGATCAGGCTTCCGAGGCCCCGTGGGTGCATCCAGTAGCGATGTTCACGGTCGAGGGTGAGGTTGCCGAGTCGCTGTCGCATCAACGGGCCCGCGACGCCCTGCCCGACGGTGGCACCGTGCTGGATATCGGTTCCGGCGGTGGCCGAGCGTCCTTCGCGCTCACCCCTGTGGCCGGAGAGGTGATCGCGGTCGACCACCTCCAGGGCATGCTGGACGCTTATGCCCAAGCCGCGACGGAGCGCGGAGTCGCCCATCGCGAGTTCCTCGGTCAGTGGCCGGACGTGGCAGATGACGTGCCCGTCGCTGATGTGGTCGTTTGCCACCACGTTGCCTTCAACGTCGGATCGATCGTTCCGTTTTTGCAGGCCTTGAACGATCACGCGAGGCATCGGGTGGTTTTGGAACTTCCGATGACTCACCCGATGAGCAATATGAATCCGCTGTGGAAAAAGTTCTGGGATCTTGATCGACCTACGGTTCCCACCGGTTACCAACTCGCCGACATCGCTAAGGCGATGGGTTTCGATGCGCATCTTGACGTATGGATCGACGAGACGTGGGGCCAGCGCGTAGATATGCCGGACGAGGAACGCATTCGTTTCGCGCGGGTGCGTCTGTGCCTTGGTGAGGATCGTGACGCAGAGGTTGCCGCGGCACTAATCGAGCAACAGGACGCCAAGCCACGTGAGGTATGCACCCTGTGGTGGGACGTGTGAGCGCCTTCGACGTTGAGCGGTTGAGAGCGCGGATGCCTGCGCTGTCCTCCGGTGTTGCCTTCTTCGATGGTCCGGGTGGTACGCAGACGCCGGACTTCGTTGCGGATGCGATGCGGGCAGCGATGACGGCGCCGTTGTCCAACCGAGGAGCGGTGACCGAATCCGAGCGCAATGCCGAGGAGATCGTTCGATCCTCGCGAGCGGCGGTTGCGGATCTGCTGGCCTGTGATCCGTCCGGAGTTGTGTTCGCGCGGAGTATGACCGAGGCGACGTTCATGGTGGCGCGCACGCTGGCCTCGGATTGGGGACCCGGTGATCGAATCGTGGTCACCGATCTCGACCACGACGCGAATGTCCGACCGTGGGTGAGGTACGCCGAACGAGCCGGTGCGGAGGTGGCCTGGGCCCGTTTCGATCCGTCGACGGGTGAGATGCCTGCCGATTCGGTTATCGAAGCGATCACCGAAAACACCAGACTCGTGGCAGTTACGGGCGCCTCGAACGTGCTCGGCACACGACCGGATCTGCGCGCCATCGCAGACGCCGCTCATGGAGTCGACGCCTTGTTCTTTGTCGATGGTGTCCATCTCACCGCGCACACGGCCGTAGATGTTGAGGCGATCGGAGCCGACTTCTATGCATGTTCGGCCTATAAGTTCCTCGGCCCGCACTTAGGGATCGTCGCCGCATCACCGGCTCTGTGGGAGTCGATGAATCCGGACAAGCTCGCCCCGAGTACCGAGCAAGTTCCTGAGAGATTCGAGTTGGGGACGCTGCCCTACGAATTGCTCGCGGGAGTCGTAGCCGCCGTGGACGTCCTCGCTGATCTCGTGCCGGGAGATGAAGCATCGATGAGTCGACGCGATCGGCTGGTGCGTTCGTTGGGCGCTCTTGCCGAGCATGAGGATCGGCTGCACGCTCGCCTGCGGTCCGGGCTCGAATCGTTGCCGGGGATCACGCTGTACGGCAGCGCGGCAGCAAAGACCCCTACCGAGTTCTTTTCCTTCGAAGGAATCGACAGTGCCGACGTTGCCGCGAAGCTGGCCGGGCAAGGGATCAACGCGCCCGCGGGTTCCTTCTACGCCTACGAGCCGTGCCGTTCCCTCGGCCTCGGTGCTCCGGGTGCGATCCGTGCGGGCCTGGCTCCGTATACGAATGACGACGACGTCGATCGGCTGCTCACCGCATTGCGGGATATCGTCACCTCGTGAGCGCGTATCGGACGACTCCCTGGATCCTGATCCTCGGTGGCTTCTTCGGCCTTCTCGCCGCATTCGAACTGACGTTGGAGAAGTTCGCGATAGCCGCGGACCCGAATTACATCCCCGGCTGCGACATCAATCCGGTCCTGTCCTGCGGTTCGATCATCGTCACCGACCAGGCGTCGGCTTTCGGTTTCCCCAACCCGATCATGGGCCTCATCGGATATAGCGTCGTTATCTCGATGGGTGTGCTGCTGATCTCTAAGGTGGAGCTGCCGCGGTGGGTGTGGATCGGACTCAACCTCGGGGCCCTATTCGGATTTGGCTTCGTCGTCTGGTTGATCACCCAGAGCCTGTACGTCATCGGCGCGCTGTGTCCGTGGTGCATGGTGGCCTGGGCCGCGACCATCCCGATCTTTTGGTTCGTCACAGCGGACAACGCCGCGACCGGTCGTCTCAGTGGCAGCGCGGGACCGGGTGCCGTTGCCCAAACGGTTGCTTCACTGCGCTGGATTCTGGTTGGAGCCACGTATCTCGTGGTGCTCGCCTTGATCTTTATTCGGTGGATGGACTTCTGGCTCGGCGCGTAGTGGTGCACAAGTGGTATCACCACTGATACCATGTGCGGTATGGCGCTAACTGTTCGTCTCTCGAATGAAGAGCAAGAGGTACTGGCCTCCTTTGCCGAACGCTCGGGTGTCTCTCAGAA
>CAZVWA010000009.1:0-22295 GCA_964631085.1 uncultured Rubrivirga sp. | reverse complement strand
CCTTGCTCTCTTCGTTCTCACATTCCGGTCGGGATACCCCTCCGGGTGGTCTGATCCCTCAAGTGTGCGCTCATCTACCCCAGATTGCAAGTCCAGGCGCAGAACCTATGAGTCGTATCGACTCAATAGTGACAACAGTGACCGGTCGCGCAACATTCCCCTAGGAACACGCAAATTGAGTGATCTGCATCACATGTAGAAGTCAGTTCCGCCTGTCGCGCTTGAACCGATCGGTGGCCATCGGGGAATCGGTGAAGTGGATCCTGGCGGGTACCTGCCAGGGCTCCAGCGATGCCAGGCAGGCCGCGCGGATCCGGGAGCGGATCTGCGAGCGCAGCCCCGGGTCGGACTGCTCGGTGTAGACCGTGGCCGCCACCAGGTGGCCGGTGAGTGGAGTCGGCTCGGAAGCCACCGCAACATCGAGCACGCCGGGAACCTCCGCGATTACCGATTCCACGGTGGCCGGGTGGACCTTCTGGCCCCCGACGTTGATGGTGTCGTCTCGACGTCCGAGGAATCGGATGCGATCGCCCGCCACCTCGACCTCATCACCGGTGTCGAACCACCCATCGACGTCGAAGGGATCTGGTGCGTTCAGGTAGCCGGCCATCGCGGTGGTTGTGCGAATCCGCAAGGTGCCGTCGACCACTCGCCACTCCAGCTCGGGGCCTCCGATCGACACCCAGGTCGACTCATCGACCGATCGAGATCGAACGATGCCGAGTTCGCTCATGCCGTAGGTCTGTAGCAATCGCACGTGGGGAAGTGCTTCGCGAACTGCGGCAAGGGTGGAAGCTGGCATCACCTCGGTGCCGTAGGTGATCAAATCCAGGCTCGCAAGCCGCGGGAGTTCCCGGGCTATCGCGAGCATGTTCAAGTAGGTGGGAGTAGTAGGCAGCACCTGGACGCCTTCGGCCTGTATGCGTTCGGCCACCACACGCGGGCTTCGGTCCGGCATCGTCACGACGCAACCACCGTGCGCGAGCGTATGCAAGACAGTGTTGACGCCCCCGATGTGATCGAACAGCAGGAAGGCTGCAACCTTCGCCGCTGGCCGTCGATCCTCGAACCGAGTGAGCAGGCGGTCGACGTCGTGCACCACACCCTTCGGTTCACCGCTCGATCCACTGGTGAACAAGACGAGTCCGGGTGCATCCGCGTCGATCAACCGCTGATATGGCATCGGAGAATCGGAGTCTGGTTCATCGGTGATACGCACGCCGATCGGATCCAAATCCAACTCACCGCGCACGTGCGCGATTTCCCGAAGCCTGGCGACCGTGGCAACCGGAACCGACGGGTTGATGGGAACGGCCACCATGCCACTGACCCAACTACCGAGCAGCCCAGCGATCCCGAGGCCGCCGTGCTCAGCACGGACTTCCAATGCATCCCCTGACTGCAGGTCGCTGGCATCGATTGCGCGGCGAACTTCCTCGCAGGCGGATAGGAGTTGTGTGTAGGTCCACGACCGGAACGGTTCGACGATCGCCTCGCGATCTCCGTACCCACGAAGCCGATCGAGGAATTCGGTGATCCCGCTCACGGCCCACCGAGATATGTAACTTGCCCGGTCACGAGTTGGCTGCGCTCATCGAGGAAGAAGGACACTGTCCAGTAGACGTCCTCCATCGAGGCCGGCTCCGATGAACTAAGCCGGGCTTGCAGTGCATCCAATGCGCTACGCGGCACACCGGACGTCAGGTCGGTGGCGATCGCGGACGGCCCGATCGCATTGACCGTGATCCCCCACTCGGCGAATTCACGAGCCATCACTCGAGTCAGGTGCTCGACAGCCGCCTTGCTTGCTCCATAGGCAGCCTCACCCTCGAGGTTTAGCGGTACGGCAATCGAAGAGAGGTTCACGATCCTTGGCGACGCACTCTTGCGCAGGGCCCGCAAGGCCTCTCGCGACACCGTGAAGGTGCCCACTGTGTTCACTTCGAACATCCGACTCACAGATTCGGTAGATGCCAAAGCCGCGGCGTTCATCGAGGCTATTCCGGCGTTGTTGACAACGGCATCCAATCCGCCGAAGTGACGTTGGATGCGACGAATTCCGGCGCGAACCGACTCGACATCCGTGATGTCCATCGGAAAGGACAGCTCCCGAGCACTCTCGACCTCCGCGCAGGTGCGGCTCACCGAAGCCACAGCCCAGCCATCGGCCAAGAGGCGCTGGGCCAAGAACGCACCGATTCCTCGACTCGCACCAGTTATCAGGACTACACGATTCACGAGATACCTCAACCACCCGAGGGAGTGGCCACCTGCTCGATGACGTAATCACGGATAGTGCCGACAGTTCGCAACGGACTGCGTTCGCGCGACATCGCTGCATCGCTGGTCAAGGACACCTCCACACCGAAGTCCTCGTCGAGGCGGGCTTCGATCTCCATGACCACCGATACCAATCCGACAGAATCCAAGCAAGCCTCAGGCCCAACGAGCAACGTGTTCGAATCAATCTGAGCAATCTCGATGCCGCGCTCGTCGGCAATCTGCAGGATCACTTGGACAATGACCGCTTCAGCATCCTCGGGAGTCACTGCCCCACACCTCGGATCGCGATTTCGAAACCGAGGGCGAATGGCCCGTCCTCCGGTGCGGTGATGACGGTGCGATCGGTCAATCCTGCAGCCTCGATAAGTGCACGGGCATCTGCAAGTGACAACTTCTCCTCCACGATCGACTCCGGTACGCCGTACTTCTCTCGCTCGGCGTTGAAGGCCGCGCGGGCGTCGGGGTGCGCATCGCGGCGCACATCGTGGATGACGACCATGCCATCGGGCGCCACAACGCGAGCCATCTCCTTCACCGCCTCGAGCGGATCACGGAAATGGTGCAAAGTAGAGCGGCTGATCACTAACGCAGCGGAGGAATCGGGGACGGGAAGTTGATGAGCATCCCCAAAGCGCACTTCCACCTGCGAACTCAGCCCTGCTTCGGCCACAGCGCGGTTGGCTTCGGCAACCATGTCATCGAAGGAGTCCAAGCCGATGAACTGCAGTTGATCGAGTTCGGGTTCGCGAGCAGCCCGGATCAGGAACTGCGCGGTTCCAGTTCCGACGTCCACCAAGGTGCCGGTGCTGTCACCACGTTCGGACAGGATCTGTCCCAGGCGCCAGACCAAGGCATCATCGAAGTGGCGTACCGCATTGGCGGTGTATTCGTCGTACTTGCTCGCGGAGTAACGGACCGCGAGGTCCTCTTCCATCTTGGGAACGCTTCCTTCGCTCATGCCCCTGCCTCCTCGTAGCCCCATTTGCGTTTGAGATTCTCCAGTCCCTCATCACCAAGCACTTCCCTAGCAATACTTCCGAGTTCTTCACGGGTGAGACCCGTGTCTCGCTGGAACTCACCGATCCAATGTTCAAGAGATGCAGCGTCGTTCACTCTGCCCCCCGCGAAACTGGCCACCAACTGCTGTGCGCAATCGCGTCGTGCCGGAATCAAGATCGAGTCCATCGAGACACCTTCAGCGAGCGCTCGTGTTTCCAGGGTGGGTTGTCGCCAAGGATCATCTGCCGACATCACGACCGGCCAACCACGCACGTCCACTTCCGCGTACCCGGGTAACACATCTGCCCAATCGGCGATGTCGGCAGGTGAGCACATGGCGATACACCCCCCCGCAGCCGCGAAGGGGACGAGCCGCTCCATGTCGATCATCTCGACCATCGCTTTATGCACGCCCGGGTAAAGCGGATTCGCGACGTCATCCACGATCGCCACACCCCCGGAGCACAAGAGTTCGGCGGTGGTGAGCAAATCGTGCAGGGCGCCTTTGTAGGTGTGGTCACCGTCGATGCTGACCATGCGTACGGACGAAGCACCCAGGCTGGCGAGTTCGGTGCGAATGCGGTCGGCATCGATGTCGTTGGTGTTTCCCGTCAGCAGGCTCGCATTTGCCAAACCGTAGGACTCGATGTGTTGGCGAACGCGCGAGTCTTCGAGGTCCAAGCCCAACACGGGACTCTCCGGATCCAGCAATGCCAAGAGGATGAGGCTGCGTCCGTGATAGACGCCGAATTCCACACGAGCGCCTGACGTGCCACGCTGCTGTTGAAGTGCATCGACGTTACAAATCAATTCCGCAGCTCCGGGCTGCAACCAGCCATCTACGTCCTCGAGTGAATCCAGGTATTGCTGAACGGCTTCACTCATAGTTGACCTCCATGAGTTGCATCCGTACGAGGGAATCGATATCCGCCCAGCGATCCCGGTCGGCGTTCTTCATCCCGCGAACGAAATCGTTGAATTGCCCCTCGGACAGTGAGATCCCACGCTCGTGCAGCTCCCGCTCGAATGCCGCCCGGCCGGAACTCGGCCCGAGGACTAAGGAAAGTGGGGGCCCACCGACCTTCCCCGGCTCCCACGGCAGGTACGTGGTGGGGTTCTTCAAGATGCCGTCCTGATGGACGCCTGCTTCGGTTCGGTAAATGTTCTTGCCCACCAGTGCTTTGTGCAGATGGGTGGGCGGTCCGGTGCGGGCCGCCCCCAGTCGACACGTTTCGTATAAACGGGAAAGTTCCAACATGACCGGACGTTGGTAGCGGTCCACATGGACGTCAAGGCACATTGCCACCTCCTCGAGGGATGCGTTGCCGGCTCGCTCCCCGACCCCGTTCAACGCCACTTGCGCGATATCGGCACCAGCATCGACCCCGGCAACGGTGTTGGCTACCGCAAGCCCGAGATCATCATGGAAGTGAACCGCGAAAAGCGCTTCGGCTAGGCCTGGGAGCTCATCGAACAGGTACCCGAGTCGCTCGCGAACATCCTCGGGGGTGGCAATTCCCACGGTGTCCGTATAACCAAGTACGCGAGCACCGGATTCCAGTGCAGCGCGGTAAAGACGCACGAGCACCTCTGGTTCGGTCCGAGTGGCGTCTTCCGGACTGAACGCACATGTGCCGACAGTTGCCACGGCATGGGTCACACTCGCGCGAACCGCAGCCTCTAGATGGTCGACATCCATGTGGAGTTTGTCGCGTCGATGCACGGGGCTAGTACCCAAGAAGACAGTCACCGCACGGCGTTCGGGTGGCAGACCACCAAGGGCGAGAGCCACGGCATCGATATCGGATTCCAGTGCTCGGGCTAGTCCGGAAATGATGATGCCGTCCACCTCGGCCGCCACTCGTTGGACGGCAGCAAGTTCACGTTCGGAGTTGGCGGGGAAACCGGCATCGATACTCGCAACACCAAGATCGCGAAGCGCACGCGCGAGCTCGACCTTCCCATCAGCGTCGAGCAGCGATCCGGGCATCTGGTCACCTTCACGCAAGGTGGTGTCGCTGAAGATGACCGGGCGCGGCCGCTCGTCGATCCGGAAGGCCCTGCTCATGTGGCGAACTGCCCCATTCGCACGTAGATGAGCCGATCGGGATCCTGCGATTCGGTGCGACCGTGGGCGGTTGTCGTGTTGTTGACCGCCAGGATCTCCCCCGGCTGCCAATCAACCCGCTGCTCGAGCGCTTCACCCACTGCGTAGACGGCGTAGACGATCTGCTCAGGAACACGCTCACCCTCCGGTGTACGGATGACAATCGGCGGAGTGCGTCCTGACTCTTCGTGTAGGACATCACCTGCTGTCCCAGCATCGGCGATCTGCTCACCGAACCACACCGGCAGCAGGCTGCTGAGCAATCGCTCGGTTCCATCGGAACCGATGACGATCGCGCTGGTCCGATACTGAGTAGTCACTACATCGGACTCGCGGTTGTAGCTCATGGTGGTGTTGTTGGCCTGACAGATGCGATCGATCTCGTCGAGATTCTCGGTCATGAACGCCTGCCGCCAATCGGCCCCTTCGAGTCGACGGTGATAAACGAGATCATTCGCGCGCAGGTAATCGCGCACTTCCTCCGGCAGCGCTGCCAACAACACGGCGCCGTCGCACACGGTCGTCTCGCCACCTCCGCCCGCGGGTGGCACCTGGCAGTAGAACCACAGAACCTGGGGGCGCTCCTGGAAGTAATACATCTCCCCGTGCAGCGGAACCGGGAACGTCTGCGTGGATCCCGTTGCTGTCAGGATCGATGATTCGGTATCAACCGTCGCTCGATCGAGTGAGCCGAACCGGAATCCACCGCCTCGGTAGTCGTGCCAGTCGGCGCAGATGGCATCGCTGATAGCCACGAAGTCGTCGAGGGAGGCATCGAATCCGCGGATCGCAACGCTTCCGGCGGTGCGCAACGCTTGGGCGACTTCCTGTGGATCGATATCCGCGAACGAGGAATCGTCGGACGCTTTCCTGATGGTCACGAGTGTGTCAGTGCTCATGTTCGATCCCTTCGCTCGTAACAGATTCCCAATACTGCGCCCGGGGGCCTCAAGAGCATCACTTGCCACAACGCGTCGGCGTCATCGGGTCCGGCCACGATGAGTGAATGCTTCCAGGGGTCTCGCGCCATCACCGGCCAACGGCGGATGTTTCCACCAAGCCCAGTTCCCACTGCTTTGGCAGCTGCTTCTTTTGCAACGAGTACTTCAATGGTTCGGGTCACTCCCGCTTTGACCATTTCACTCTCTCGGTCCGTCAGGGCGCCATCGATCGCGGCGGTTTCGCGATCACTTGCCTCGATATCGATACCTAGCACCGCTCCCGGACGGGCTGCACCCGCCACGATCATGGACGTGCTGTGGGTCAAAGACACCACCGGTACACCGCCGATCGATTCCAGAGGCGGGCAATGCACGTAGGGGGCACCTTCGGTGGTCGTAAGGATCTCGACGTCGGCAGGTTGTAGGTCCACCCCGTGGTGATGCAAAGCCCACGCCCGCACCGCATCCTTCATCGCGATTCTGCCGAGCAACCACTCGATTCGTCTGGCGGGCTGCGCTCGCATTCCGTACCAGGAACGCCGTTCACCGGAGGTCAAGGAGACGTGCGCAAGGACACGGGACCAGATCCCGTAACCCGAAACCAGGAAGTCCGGCTGGATATCGGTGATAGCCCGTAGCGTTACCGGGGGCGGCCCCACCGGCCAATCGACGCTGAGCATCTCGCGTGCAGGATTCAACAGGTACGTCAGGAAACGGCTCGGGAACGCGAAGACCCGTTGTCGAAGACCGACGAATCGGGCCACCACGCTTCCGGATCCGTCGATGATGTCGATGTCCGCGCACGTGCCAACATCATCGCTCTCCCGGATGCGCACCTCGAACCGAACGGGTGTGCCTTCAGGGATTAGCGGCCCGAATACCTCGTACGCCTCCGCGGAATAAGGGAACGCGCCCACGGTCTGCGAGTTGTATTCATTGGCCCAAAAGGACACAAGTTGACCGCACGTATCGGCAAGGAACGGGTCTATCTCCATGCGGGGACGCAGCGAATAATCGGGGTGGAGATCTACGCGACGACGACGCCCACGGGCCCTAACTCGATCCTCTGTCACGTCGTCCACTACCTCGACGGCCCGGAAGGCCGGGCCGTGAAAGAGACCGGAGTACAGACCTCGGGCCTGACCTTCAGACCAATCTTCCGAAGACCCCGGGGGTGCTGCCGGGTAGCGATCGGCCAGGACAACCTGTCCTTCAAATGCCACGAACTCTGGACCGGCATCCGAGGGATCCGCCGGTGCGATGTGCGGATCACGGATCACCACTATCTGAACGTCTACGAGATCTTCTCCGGATTGCGTGGCTTCGATTCGAACGGTGACCTCACCCGCATCGAGGGCAACCCAGCGGTGGGCCCGCAAATTACGCACCCGCGTGCAGACCAGGTGATCACCTACAAGGTCACGGGCTGCTTGCGCCACCATCTCCATGCTCGCAGTGAAGGGGACCACTGCCAACGGCGTCAGCGACGAATCGCGCTGGGAGACCACGCCACCGATCGCGTGATGGGCGACCGTGGGATCGGTATCGGCACGAAAGACCTTGATGTACGTCGATGAATCAGTCGTGCGCTCGACACACTCACCGAGTATCCATTCGCGATCACTGCGACCCTCCTCGAACAACTCCTCTCCGACGATCGCTCGCACCGCAGCCGATCCCATCACCGTCTCCTGAGCTTGGACGAATTGACGCATGAGCGTCAGGTGGGTCTCCAACGCATGGGCGTGGTCGCCGTCACTCGCGCGGCGTGCGATCGGTTCTCCGATGCTCGGCTCCAACTCCAACAAATCCACCGGGTCTTCGATCCGATCCCCGAGCAGTCCGCGGATGCGATGAAGCCACGTGACATCGACGTCCATGCCGTGAACCCATAGCGCCGCGAGGGTCCGCAGAGAGGTGGCTAGCGTCCCGGCAGCGGAATCCATGGACAAGACCAGAACACCCGTTCCACGCATGACATCGGTGGAACACGCGCCAAGCATCGTGCCCGGGCCTACTTCCACCAGGCACGTCAACGCCTGCTCCTCGACCATCCGGCTGACGGTCGCGGCGAAGTCGACGGGCTTCCACCATTGCTCGGCGAGCAGGTCCCGGATGGAGTCGGGGTCGGCGTCGACAAGTTCCCGAGTGGAGCACGAATACCAGGGAAGTTGCGCGCGACGGACGTCGATGTCCTGGTACGCCTCACGCATCATCTGCCCGCGAGGGGTGAACGCTTCGGTGTGGTAGGCCAACGTGAACGGAAGTTCCCCGATCAGCGTCCCAGGAGCGCGCACTGCAGCGAGAAACTCCTCCCGGTGAGCATCTGCGACCCAGACCACGCAGACTTTGGGTGCGTTCACGTTCGTGATGACAGCCGTAGGGGTCTGCTCGACCACGCTGCGCACGTCATCGACTGTTCGACCATTGATGGCGAACGTTGCACCGGGTGGGAGAGGGAATCTCTCCGCCGCGGCCACCTGCACTTCGGTTACCCGGGCGATCGCGGGCATCAACTCCGCGGCGCGCATTTCGCTGACCGCACCGCTGATCACGCCGGCCGCGAATTCGCCACTGGATTGGCCGAGCACAGCCGATGGCGCTACTCCTAGCCGGGCGAGGGTATCCGCGGATGCGACACTCGCAACCGCCAGACTCTGCGTTCCGCCGAAAACGCCCGACAGTTCCGAAGGATCGGCGGGTGCCAGCGGCTGCGACCACATTTTCGGGGTCATCGGCTGCACATCCGCCGTGACAAGAGTCGAATCGAGTTCGACGAACCAATCCTCCACCGATGGAAGGCAGGCTGCGAGGTCCTGGAACATGCCCGGACGCTGCGAACCCTCCCCTGGGCATAAGAAACCGACCTTCGGAGCCTCGACCGCCACACCCAAGACAGTGCCGTCGGGACTGCGTAGTCGGTCCTTTCCGTTCTCGATCGCAGCGATGATCCGATCGATTCGGGCCACGGCCTCATCGACCGAGGTAGCTACGAGGCCGGCCCGATGCTCGGAGTTCAATGCTGGACTCTTCGATGCCACCATCGACAACTGCACTCCGTCGAGCAGTTCACCTCGAGCAGCGCTCAGCGACTTGCGAAGCGACTCGAGATCCGTGCCGCCGAATAGGAGCACTTCGACCGGCCAGTGGGCCGGGGCTGGTCGGGCTTTGCGTTGCGGTTCTTCGACGACCACGTGCGAATTCGCTCCCCCGAAGGCGACGGTGTTGACGCCTATGCGCCGCGCACCGCTGCGCAGGGGCACCGGCGTGAGGGTGGTGGCCGCCACCTGCTGGCTGTTCATCTCGATACGACGCCGCGGGCCCGATCCGATCGACGGGGTGATCACCCCGTAGTGCACGCTCAAGATGGCCTTGATCAGTCCGCACATCCCACCGGCGGCCAGGGCGTGACCCAAGAGCCCCTTCACCGATCCCACGAGCCACGGCTGCTCGCCGCGCAACCGCTCCAGCGTGCGCCACTCGGAACGATCACCGATTTCCGTTCCGATGGCATGGGCTTCGACCGCGGAGATGTCGTCGGGCCCGAGTCCACCACCCCGCCAGGCTTGCTCGATCGCGCTGGCCAGTCCCTCTGGCCGCGAGGTCAACAGGCCAAGGCTGCGTCCGTCGCTGGATTGGCCGACCGCGCGGATATCAGCATATGACTCCCCGGCACGGACATCTGCCGTTCGTTTGAGAACAAGGAAGCCAACGCCCTCGCCGATGAGGGTGCCCACAGCATCGGACATGAAGGGTCGGCATTCATCGTCCGCCAACATGTCCACCGCAGCAAAGGACTCCTGGACACCGCGGTCCAACCAAGGTCCGACCGCCCCAATCAAGACCGCATCGACCGTACCCGCGGCCAGCATCAGCCGGCCGGTCTCCAAAGCAGCCACCGCCGATGAGCACGCAGCATCCACTACTTGCTGCGGACCGTGCAGATCCAATTCCGATGCGATCCGTCCGGCCAGCAGATTGGGGTGAATGGAGGTCACCAGGTCGCTATCTATCTGATGACCGTGGGCCCAGGCTTGCTGCGGACGGCCCAACAGGGTTGAGGTACCGACCAGCACCGCGCACGAGCGTCGCAACTGCTCGTCTAGGCCCGCATCACGAACCGCCCGGCGTGCCACATCGACCGCGATCAAGTGCCACGGTTCACCCACTCGCAGTACCGATGGCGCCGGTAGCGATTCGCGATCCATGACCAGCGGAGCGAACCCCCCGAAGCGCGGACCAGCGCTTTCCGCACGACCGGCGGGCGCCTGGGATGTTTGCGGAACTCCGCCCACGAGCACCGACCACAGCCGGTTGAGGTCCGGCGCACCGGGGAAGGTCGCAGCCATGCCCACAACGCTTGTCGAGCTGTGCGGATGCGTCATCTCGCCCACGGACCGTCTCCGATCACGATGTCGAGGAAACCCGGATTCACCGCAGCAGAAGCCGCCTCGATCGCGAAGGCACGCGCTCCCACCGTCGGCTCGATCACATGGATGCCGCGCTCGCGTAGTAGATCAGCCACAACCTCGTTGACCATGCCTTGCAGGCCCGTACCGAACCACGGTCCCCACTGGATAGTGCGCATTCCAGTAGTGGGCCACCGCTCGGCCCAACTGGCGGCAAGGACGGTCATCGCCTCGTTGGCCGCTGCGTACGCGGACTGTGCGGGGTTGCCGAACGCGCCCGTCACGCTTCCGAAAGCCACCATCCATGAAGGGATGCTCTCCGCCTGCGCCAGGGACCGGCATACGTTGTCCAAGCCGAGCACCTTGGTTTCGATCACCGCGCGAGCGTCGGTGAGATCGAGTTCAGCCAGCGGTGCATCGCGAACGATCCCCGATCCGAAAACAACGCCGTCGATTCGACCCTGCTCAGCCAGCACCGCGTCGATCACCGAATCGACTTGGGAGTTATCGCGTACATCCGCCGGAAGCGCCTGCCAACCCTCGGGCAAGTCCCATTCCGCTGCAGACCTGCCGACCACGATCACGGTGCAATCCGGCAACGCCTCCACTGCCGCACGTGTGATGCCCCGAGCACCTCCAAAGGCAAGTACCACATTCCCCCGCAGCACCGAGAGGTCGACTTCACCGATCGCTTGTTCCCCCAGGCGCATGCCGATCGAACGAAGTTCGGTCTCCTCGCAAACGCGGACTCGAGTGTTCGCATCCTCACCACGCTCCGCGGCAACACACCGGGCGGCGGCGGCAACAGTCCGCGCCGGTCCCGCCGCGCCTTCGATCACCGACAGTTCGGCCGGCGCCACCTGCCATTGCGACAGCGCGTCCATCGCCGATTCGATGAGTACAGCCGCAGCCTTGCTGTGATCGTCAGCGTGTACCTCGCTGGTTCGGAAGGCTTCGCCATCGACTACCGGCACATCGACCCACGTGCGCACGAGTCGAGGCACATCGACGTCATCGAGCATGGACGTTGGTGATTCGCTTGCGTCCTCTTGCAGCGCTGAGACGATTTCGCGAACCGTGCGGAGCCGACTCAGATCCACGCCTTCGCGCCGCTCAATGCCGAGGCGTTCGCGCAGCATGGACAAGATCTCCACTCGCTTGATGGAATCCACCCCGAGTTCGGATTCCAGATCCATCTCCGCACCGATCACACCCGGATCGAACCCGGTGCGATCGCTGATGAGTGCGACGAGCACTTCTTGTATGTCGGCAGGAGCACTCGGATCCGTCTTCGCTGCGACGGCGTGTGGTTCATCGCGCTTGGGCTCCAAGGGAACATCACCCCGCGCAACCTCCTGCGCAAACCGCGGCGCAGGTGGCGTGATGCGAGGGCGCCGAACACCGCCGGATGCTTGGCCGAGGGCCTGGTCCATCACCTGCTCATGAACCCGTAGGAAGTCTTGCATCGTGCGTTGGAACTCCACTACGGCATCGCTCGATCCGATGTTCGGTGTTGCCAGGACCTGCCCCGCGGTCTGCACCGTCAGCATCGGCTCGCGGCCGTCGTAATCACCATCCATGCGACCGCGGCGCACACCTCCACCGTCGACGAACCAGGTGGTGTCGTCGGTGCCACGTAAGGCATCTTCACCGGGCACAAGGAGTCGACCTTCGAACAGTGCCTGCACGCTATTCACCGCACCGAGAGTCCACAACTCGCCGATCGCATCCAGGACACCGGACATCGGTCGCCCAGGTCGCTCCATCGGCACGACACGGACGCTCGGATCGATTTGCTTAATCAACGACGACGCAGTCGACCCTGGGCCCACTTCGACGAAGACCGTTACACCTGCCTCGACCGCTTGCTGGACTTGTTCCACGAATCTGACCGGCTGCATCAGGTGGTCGGACATGCGCTGGCGTATCTCCTCGACGCTCACCGGATACGGCGAACCGTCAGCGTTGCCGATAACCGCGATCTGCGGTGCGGCCAACCGATAGCCAGCGATTGCGGTGGTCAACGGGCCGATCGCGTCGGTCATCAACGCCGAATGGAAGGCACCACCCACCGGAAGAACCACTGCCGATACCCCGGTGTCCATCGCGCGACGAGCAATATCCTCGACATCGGCGCGGGCTCCGGAGACCACCATTTGGCGGGGGGCGTTGAAGCACGCCACTGTCGCTTCGGTTCCTGACACCAACTCAGCGGCCGTGTCTGCATCGATCTCAAGGGCCGCCATGGTGCCGCGGCCCTCGTCGCTCGCAGCCATTGCGGCGCCGCGTACGCGCGTGAGGTCTACGAGGTCTTCGCGACCCAATACTCCGGCGCGGTGCAGCGCCATGAACTCACCGTAGGAATGACCGAAAGCAACCGTCGGCTGAACACCGAGCGAGTCCAGCAGGTCAGACAAACCAATACCGAGTGCTGCGAGAGCGCTTTGCGCCATCCGAGTGTCGGCAATCCTGGTGCGCTGTGCGTCGGTCTCGCGATCCGATCGTGCGCGGAACGGGTAGATGGTGTCGATGAGGTCATGGGGCAGGTCCTCGCCGATCAGTGCATCGACCAGCGCAAGTGACCGGCGAAGATCCGGCAGATAGACCGAGGCCTCACGCAGACTTTTGATCCGTTGAGCAGCCTGTCCCGGGAAGACCTCGGCAACGCTGGGAGGTGTCGTCACCTCGACGAGATCACTCACGTCACCTTGCTTCCATCGGATCGCACATTCGCGCAGTTGCCGTGCTGCATCGAGCGGATCGACCATGACGATTGCCCAGCGCCAGGGCCCACTCGCGGCGCGCGCTGCTCCGTAGGCGACGTTTCGGGCAATGCTGCCGCGGATCTCCAACTCCGCCGCCAAGCGTTCGGCTTGCTGCGCTGCGTCGTTAGCCGAACTGGCCCCGATCACCAGCAACTCCGCGGGCCAGCGTCTTGCGCCGACAACCGCGCCATCACCTGACTCCAAGACCAGGTGCGTGTTGGTACCACCGAAACCAAATGCGCTGACCGCGGCGAAGCGTGCCGGATCGAGCCATGGCACGGATTTGTCGTACAGGACAACTGAGCCGGTCTCGTCCCTAAGTGAATCGATGGGTGTCTGGACGCTCGGTTGTCCGGGCCGTATCCCGTGATACAACGCCATTGCTGCCTTCATCAGGCCAAGGACTCCGGCACCGGCCTTCGCGTGACCCATCTGCGCCTTGATTGAGCCCACCGAACACGAGGTGGACGAGGGTCCACGAACTTCGCTTATCGTGGTGATCTCCGTTCGGTCACCGACAACCGTCCCGGTGCCGTGCGCTTCATATAGCCCGATCTGCGCAGGCTCGACATCGCAACTGTCATAAGCGCGGCGAAGCGCTAGTTGCTGGCCGGAACTCTGGGGAGCAGTCAGGCTTAGGCCGCGACCGTCGGAACTCGAGCCACTGCCTCGGATGACCGCATAGACGCGATCCCCGTCTCGCCTAGCGTCGTCAAGGCGCTTGAGCACAAGGATTCCCACCGCTTCGCCGATTACGATTCCATCGGCGGACTCATCGAACACGTGCGCGCGATCTCTCGGTGATAACGCGTGGCTTGCGGCGAAGGACAGGTACACGCGCGGTGCCATCGCGGTGTCAGCGCCGCCTGTTATGACCACATCGGTCCGACCAGTTTCCAACTCCCGGATGGCAGCCTCAATCGCAGCTAGCGACGATGCACAGGCCGAATCGACAGTGTGGTTCGGTCCCTTGAAATCGAAGCGGTTAGCGATGCGTCCGGTGGTGACGTTATTCAAGAAGCCGGGGAATGACTCTTCCGTCCAACTCGGGAGTCTGCTCCATGCCTGTTCCTCGACTGCTGCGCTGACACTGGAGAGCATCGCCCGGGCGGCGTATCCCTCGCCGATATCGCCGCTGCTCGAGGACATTCCGATGATCACCCCGACTCGTGACCGATCGATGCGACTGGCGTCGAACCCGGCATCGGTTAAGGCCCGGCGCGTCACCTCCAGGGCCAGCAGTTGCGCCGGTTCGATGTGCGAAAGGGCCGTGGGCGGGGTCCCGAAATGCATGGGGTCGAAGGGGATCGGATCGATGAATCCGCCGTGCACGGCGATGGTCGGGTCCGGAGCCGCCGGATCGGGGTCGAGTACGCGCGCTGGATCGAATCGCTCTGGCGGCACCGGACGCGTTGCCACCCGTTGCTGGACCACGGTGTCCCAAAAACCAGCGAGGTCGCTGGAATCGGGAGCCACAACGGACATCCCGACAATGGCAACCGGTACCGACTTGATTGCATCGGTGTGATGTGGAGCCTGTGCATCCCAGGTCGCCTCGATGACTTCTCGGCCGCCCGCCAGGACGTCTTCATGCAGCGCCGCGATGGTGGTCACTTGCGCGTGCATCGTTGCGACATCCCCGAGCATGTACATGCCTTCACGCAACTGCCGATCGCGGTCAACAGAGACAACAACCTCGCCTTCACGGATCTCGGCGCGGCTGGCCATGCGCAGCCGTCCGAGGGTGAGAGCTTCGAGTTGACTCGATCGGGTTTCCGGATCCGCACCAGTTAGATCACGAGCTCGCTCTTCAAACTCGGAGACGAAGCCACTCATCGCGACTCTCGTGGAGTGACCCACCGCAGTGGTGACCGTGCTCGTGCGATCGCAGGACAAGGCAACGTCTTGGAACAACTGGGGAATCGCTCCGCTCGTCACGGCTTCCCCCGTGAACAGGTACGCCGTTCCCATCAGAAAACCGAGGGAAACTCGATCAAGGAGACCACCGAGTTCCCAAGATGCGAGCGCTGCGGCCGCCGCCGAGCTCACCGAATCGTGGATGCCCCCGGCGAGGAACACCGAGGCTTGCGCGGACTCATCTGCTTGAAGTAGTCCGGCGATCTCATGCAATGCAGATTGCCACAAGACCGGGCTGGCCAGCGGTCCAACATGCCCGCCGCACTCGTAGCCCTCGAGGACGAAGCGTCGAACCCCCGCTTTCCACAGCAAGGAGACGATTCGTGCCGTTGGTGCGTGCGCGTAGGTGATGATTCCGTGCTCCTCGAGATCGAGCACCTGGTCCGGGCGAGCGCCTGCGACCACTGCCACCGATGGCCGGGTACGCAGTACCGCCTCGTGTTGTGGCTGCCAGATCTCCGGCGGCGCGAAGCCGAGCATCCCCACGCCCCACGCTCGATCGGCGAGTTCAGCGGCTGTTTCGGTGAGTACATCATTGGCTTCAGGTCCCCGCTTGAGAGCGAGCGCTACCAGCGGCAGAGCACCTTGGTTCGCAACCGCACTCGCGAATCCCGGGATATCACTGACTCTGGTCATCGGCCCTTGAACGAGCGGTGCTCCAAGGCCTAACTCTTCGCACAGCAGAGAACCACTTGCGAGCAAACTCTCGGCGCGCGCAGCAATCCCAGGTTGGTCATCGAGGCGGTAACCCGACAGCACTGTGGCGAGGGACCGATCGACGTTCTGCCAGGCGATCGCGAGCCCTTGACCTACGGGAATGAGATCGGAAAAGACATCCCGCCAGCCCCACGGCAAGTCGTCACCGACACGATCGATATCCGCGACGAGCGTCGCGTGGGCCTCCTGGGCAACGGGAAGATTCCCCCGCAGGAGGAAGCGCACCTGCCTATCAGCCGGCCCGAGCGCCACCGCCTCAGTGCCATCAAGGTCGCGCACTGCACCGCGCAACCCGGTTATCCGCGCTTGGCTTGTCAACACCAATTCATCGCGCAACACGACACCGGCGGCACCTGCAGTTCGGAAACCCGCAGCTATCGACGGGCTGATCGCACCGAAGCCGAGCACTTCACGGGCACCCACTTTGCGCGCCTGTTGAAGCAGGATCGAGGTAGAAGTCGATCCGATCACCCCACCGGATTCCGATCCGCGCACCACAACGTGGTCATCGCTGGCGGACAACTCACCGATGCGCTGCGCATCGGTGACTTCGAGCCACGCCTGGACGCCAGCCGAAGCCAATTGCTCCCGGATCGACATCCAATCAACAACCGGATTAGCCCACGAATCAGTCACGATCACAATCGCGCCCGGTATCACCTCTGCCTTGACCTGTTTCCACTGCGATGGCGACACTCGGACAACAACGCGATCGCACTGCTTGCTCATCAATCGGATGTCGATCAGGCGATCACGGATCGCGGTATCGGCCAGATCCAGGCCCGGTATCACCTCTGCCGACAGGCAGGCACGCGCCCACTCCTGGATTCGGATGACGTCGCCCGGCGGTGAATCGGGAATGCGCAGTGCGATGGTGATCATGCAGCCGCCCTACTTCCCAGCAAATGGTCGATGAGGAAGTCGGCTCCGGCGCGGACACCGTCGTCGGCGGCGATGGATCCGGCGAGCTCCTGCGCGCGGGCGCGGTAGCGCGGGTCCTCCACGGCACTGCCGATTGCCCGAGCCAGCGATTCGACCTTCAGATCCTGGATTGGGATCGATGCCGGAGCCACCCCCAAAGCGACAGCGCGATAGCCCCAGAAGGGTTGATCCAGACAGAACGGAACTACTACTTGCGGAACGCCGGCGCGATAGGCGGCAGCGCTGGATCCGACTCCGCCATGGTGAACAAACGCCCGTACCCGCGGAAGCAGCCAGTCATGCGGGAGTCGATCTACCACCAAGACATCATCACCGCGAACCGAATCCGGATCGAAGGCACCCCAGCCGCTCAAGAGCAGGACTCGTTGACCGGCCCGTCGAGCCGCATCGACCACGGTGCGCGCCAACGCCCGCGGATCGGGAGCGACCACACTGGAAAACCCCACTGCAATCGGCCTATCACCTTGATCGAGGAAATCCGTCACGTTCTGCGGTGGTTGCCAAGATTCGTCGGCCGGCAACCGCCAGTAGCCCACCACTCGTGCTTGCTGTGGCCAATCAGGCGGTTGCGGAATCACCGCCGGGCTGACACCCACCACGGTGGGTAGTGCGCGCAAGCGACGAAGGCTTTGCCTGCTGGACTGGATCGGCAACCCAAGACGCTCGGCCTCCGCACCCATGATCTGCACCATGGGGCCTGAGCCCATCCGGTTCAGTGCATCGACAGCCCAGTGACCGAAACGCTGTCCCATCGGTCCGAACCGGGACCAGCCTGGCTGCCACAGCGGTGGGAGTGTGCGCGTTGGCAGTGACGGGAAGATCGACGCGACCGCGGCTGGAACTCGCCGCTGATGGGCGAACGGCGCAGCCCACGCCATCGAGTAGTCCAAGATCACCTTGTCCGAGGAGTCGATGCAATACGTGATCGCGCGCGCGAGCTGCGCGGTGAAATACGGAAGCGCCTTGCCGTAGAAGCCTGCGATCGAACGAATGCCCCGACCCGGCTCGCGGAACGCTCGACCCTCGTCGGTCTCGTAGAACGCCCGAGTGTCACCCGGCATCGGGTAGAAGCTCATGCCGCGCTCGATACACATCGCCCGGTAGTTCATGTGGGTGGCCATACGAATGTCCACACCCTGCTCGACCAGTCCGGTGGCCAACGCGATCATCGGCTCGACATCGCCGTTCGTTCCCACAGTCAGGACCGTGATCCGCATGGTCGTTCCCTGCTACGGCCGAGATGGCGCGGCGGTCAGCGCATCGAGGATTTCCGTGACGCTGAGATCCGATCGCGCCTTGCCGTCGGCCTCCAAGAGCGCCTCTAGTTCCAAGACGACATCGAGCCGATCCTCGGTGGTTGCTAGGACGTGCACGATGTCAACGGACGACAGCTGCAGATCGGCCACCAGCATGGTGGTGTCGGTGATGTTGACGTCGTCGTAGCCCAAGCCGAGGAGAGTCGCGCTGAGTACCTCTACGAGTGTCTCGCGGGCGGGGTCGGCGCTCACGAAGCCTTCCCAGCGTCCGTCGTGACCGCTGGTCGCTTGAGGAAGTAGGTCCAAAAGCCCGAGTCGACATGCAACTTGCGCTTGACCCACCACCACATGACGCCCTGCGCAACGATCATGCTTATCAGGGTCGAGAACGCGGCACCGACCATGTCGAATGCGGGCACCAGGACGATCAACAGCGCAACGTCCAGGAATATCTGACCGCCGTAGATGACGCTGACGTCCTTCCCTCGCCCGGTCATGATCAGCAGGTAGCCGCTCGGGCCGAAGGCCAGCGAGACGAACTGCGCAGCCAGCAAGATGGCCAGGGGTGCGCGTGCGTCAGCAAAGCCCTCACCGTACAAACGAAGGATCGGTCCGGCGGCGATCAAGATCACAGCGACCACAACGATCGCAGGAATCAAGATGAGCCGGAAATAGTTGCGAACCACGTACTGCACCAAGTCAACTCGCCCAACTGCAAAGAACGGAGCGAAGAATGGAACAGCACCCGCATACGCGGCCGAAGGCAGATTGCCAAGGATCTCCGCGACCGTGATCGCCGCGGAGTAGGCAGCAACCGTGTCGCTTCCCTTGAGGATGGCCAGTGCATAAATATCCGCGCGGTACAGCAAGATCACCAGGGCAGACATCAGGAGCACCGGCGGACCGGACTTGACCCAGGTCCTCCAATCGGCCATGTCGACGGCGATGCTGGTTCGGAAGCCCTTGGGCAAACCGCCCCGCATTCCGAACCACTGCAAGAAGAGGGCCAAAAGTGTGGTGCCGACCAACACGAGCAACAAATCGGCGGTAGTAAGAGAGTTGAACGCGGCAACGACGATCCCTGCAGCACCTATCGATAGCAGCGGTGCAACGAGTTGCCCCGGAAATGCACTCCAACCAGGACGTGCAAGGTTCACCAGGAACGAGCCCCACAACTGACTCATACCCAAGATGCCGGCGAACACACCACCGAGCACAACGGCGCGGAAATCATCTCCGGCATCACGGTCCAAGAGCGCCAGACCAAGGGCCAAGATCGCGATCAGGATGCTTACGCCGATCGTCACCGCGCTCGACGCGATGATCAGGCCGCGTACTTTCGTGAAATCGTTCTTCTGCTGGTAGACGGTCTGGAATCGACCGAGCGATGTGGCCATACCAAGATGCGGTACGTAGGCCAACGCCATCGCTGTACCCGCGATGAGGGAGAAGTAGCCGAAGGCGGATTGACCCAGCCAGTTTGCATACAGGATCGAGGCGATCTGGGCGATGACGACGGCGGGGGCCAAAACCAGGATCGTCTTGAGGTAGCTCGAGCGCTCTCGATCGTGGATCTCGTCGACGGACCACTGAGATGGGTCCCGGTCTGCGAGTTGCGGCCCAGCAATCGCGGACTTAATGCGGCCCGCCTCGTCACGCGTGACCTGGATCAGGCCCTGCTGGTGTAGCTCCTCGAGGAGGTCATGAATTGCATGCTCTTCTTTGGATACCGCGTCGGCGACATCGGCTACTGCTACATGGGCTCCGCGGGAAAGGTTACGCAGGATCGCATGGTGGGAATCGGTGTGATCACCCGTCGACCGACTACGCGCCTGGCCAAAGTGCTCCAGCGCGGGGTCTGAGGGTTTGAGGAAGGTCATCGTTTAACCGCCACAGCACCCCTGGCGATCATGTTCGATCGCCAGGGGTGCAATGAGGGGGTCGGCTAGCCGATGTGCTTGGCCCACGCATCGAGGAACACCGTGGCGCTCTCGATCGGCAGGATCTCGGTCTCCGATCCGTCGAACAGCGGGTTACCGCGGACCCAGCCGGCCAACTCGTAACTGGAATCGGCGTTGACCACGTACACGTGCCCCCCGCTTAGCAGAACGTAGGCGGCCTCCATCTCTCCGGCGTCGAGCGCCTTCTTGATCTGCTCGGAATGGTGCGCGGCTTCGCCAACGCCGTGCTCGTACTTCGTTCCGCCGTGGCGGCGGTTGATGATCATGAACTTCATGGGTTTCCTCCTAGGTGTTCATGAACTTTAGGGTAAACTCCGTCCCCTGGGGTGAGAGTTTCGAACATTTCTCAAGCCGGTCATCTAACGTCTGGGGCAGTAACTGATAGCGGGACCTCTAGAGCCCTCTTGTTCAACCGCCAACTAGGACGTTCACGAGCGCCGACGCATCCTCCAACTGGGGTTGATGGCCAAGTCCGGGTAACTCGATCGTCCGTCCATTCCAAAGGGTGGCGAGCGCGCGCTGCTGCTCAATCGGCCAGCCGTCGTCGTTCTCACCCCACACTACGAGGACCGGGGGACTAGGCGACGGAGGATCGAGCGGCCCCGTCTCCAACAGGATGCGGGCGCCTTCATCGAGGGCCACGGAGTCGTAACCGCGCCAACGGGCTCGCTCGAATTCGGCCACAGCCGGAGCAACTTCGGGTGCGCCGGCCGCGCGTTCTAAGCCCAACTTGCGCTCCCACAGGGCGTCGCGCTCCACCAGTGGGAGGAAACGCCGGATGAGTGGGAACACACCGGCGCGATGCGCGGGCAGCGCCGCAGGCCCCGAGCAAAGGAGTGTGACCGACGCCCAAGCGCATTGCGATGCCGCTTTTTGGGCGATCAGACCGCCGAGGGAGTGGCCGACGAGGTGGCCCGGCCCCAGCGACCATCGGGATTGCACCTGCTCGGCCAGGGCACAGGCATCCGCGGCCATCGCCTCCAGGGAGCAGTCCTGCGCCGCCTGCGCCGCACTCGATTCGCGCTGCCCGCGGAGGTCGAAAGCCACCGCGCCTTGCCCCTGCTCGGCGAGCAGCGACATGACCGCGTAAAAGTCCTCCTTGCTGGACAAGTAGCCCGGCACGAAGCAAAACCATTCGTCTGCAGCGTCCACACCGACGGCAGTAGCGGCTATCGGGCCGCGGGGGGTGGGGACGTTCATTCGAACCGCACCAGTCGGCAGTTGCAGTCGGGCATCGTGCGCGTCGGCGGGTTCGCGCTCTTCCTCTCCCCGGGACGGAGGCTGCATGCCCACCTCCTTGGGAGTCCGCAAACCAATGTGATCTTCGACAAATCTAGTAGCGTGCGAACGTGAGTTCCCCTCTGACAGGCGCCCTCACCGTGGTCGCCGTCATCGCCACCGTCGTTGCCGTCTTCCTCTTCGTCCGAACGCTGGCCGGCATGGTCCGCACCTACCGTGGTGGCCAGCCGATCAGCCGGTCGGATAACCCCGGGCAGCGCACCACCACCCTCCTGCGCGAGGCGCTACTCGCCAGCCGGCTGAAGCAACAGCCGGTTGGAGCGATCGTCGCCACCGCCCACTGGGTGGTCCTGGTCGCCTTCGCGGTGCTGTTCCTCACCCTGGTCACCGCGTACGGCCAATTGCTCAACCCCGACTTCGCGCTCCCGCTCATCGGTCACTTCCCACCGTTCGAGTGGTTGGTTGAGGGACTCGCCTGGCTCATGGTGCTATCGATCTTGTTCTTGATCGTCGTTCGCCTTGCCAACCGACCCGACACCAAGGGACGCAATTCACGATTCTTCGGCTCGACGATGTGGCAGGCCTACTACGTCGAGATCACGATCCTCGCTGTTGGTATCTGCGTCATTGCTCTGCGCGCGATGGAGTACGCCCTGGGAACCGAGCAGGGTGAATCGTGGGCGACCACCATCAACTTCCCGTTCACGGCTTGGATCGGCAACGGACTCACGGGGATGTCGGAGTCCGCACTGGCCAATG
>CAZVWA010000008.1:17870-29853 GCA_964631085.1 uncultured Rubrivirga sp. | reverse complement strand
GAGGAATGGGACAAGGCGGCCTCTCGTTACTCCAGGGCCGAGGCTGATTTCCTCGCCCTGGGCGGCTATGCCGCTGAGTCCGAGGCTGCCACGATCGCTGCGTCGGTCGGTCTGCCCACGCGGGTGTTGGACGCGACCTTGGGGACCCTCTCCGGTGGGCAGCGTCGTCGCGTTGAACTCGCCCGAATCCTCTTCGGTCACGCCGATGTGCTGCTGCTCGATGAGCCGACCAACCACCTCGACGCCGATTCCATTCGATGGCTACGAGAGTTCCTTCGCAATTACTCCGGTGGCTTCATCGTCATCAGCCACGACACCGAACTCCTCGCCGACACCGTGAACAAGGTGTGGCACCTCGATGCGCAACGCAAGGAAATCGATCAGTACACCATGGGATGGTCGGCCTACCTCGAAGCTCGCGAGGTCGACGAACGGCGCCGACGCAGGGAGCGACGCAACGCCGAGCAGCAGGCATCCGCGCTGCGCAATCAAGCCGAACGCATGCGCGCGAAGGCAACGAAAGCTCGTGCCGCGCAGGGAATGCTCAAGCGGGCCGAGCGCCTACTGGCGGAAACAGAAGGGGAGCGGGCCCACGACAAGGTCGCGGCGCTGCGTTTCCCCGATCCCGCTCCCTGCGGGAAGGTGCCCCTGATGGCTACCGGGCTGTCCCGTTCTTACGGGAGCCTCGAAGTGTTCACCGATGTCGATCTGGCCATCGACAAGGGCTCGCGAGTAATGATCCTGGGGCTCAACGGCGCTGGGAAGACCACGCTGTTGCGGATTCTCGCCGGGGTGGATGCACCTGACACCGGTTCGATTGAGCGCGGCCACGGAGCCGTTCTGGGCTACTACGCACAGGAGCACGAGACATTGGATCCCACCGCGACAGTCGAGGAAACCCTCGCTCATGCGGCGCCGGAGCTCGACGATTCGCGACGGCGAACGATCCTCGGCTCATTTCTCTTCTCCGGGGACAGCGTCAACAAGCCCACGGGCGTTCTTTCCGGGGGAGAGAAGACCCGGCTGTCTTTGGCCTGTCTGGTCGTTTCGGGTGCCAACGTGCTGTTGCTCGACGAGCCGACCAACAACCTCGACCCCGCGTCACGCACGGAGGTGCTGAATGCCCTTCGGGCGTACGGTGGAGCCGTCGTCCTGGTCAGCCATGACCCCGGGGCCGTCGAGGCCCTCGAACCCGAGCGCGTGGTACTCCTGCCCGACGGGGATGAGGATCTGTGGAGCGATGATTATGTGGATTTGGTCGAACTCGCCTAAGGGAGGCGCACTATGACGACGACGGTAAGCGAATCTGGGCACATCACGGTGACCGTCGATGGAGACTGTGCGCGCGTCACTTTGGTGCGCCCCGACGTCCGCAACGCTCAGACGCCCCAAATGTGGGTTGAGCTGGCCACTATCGCCGACGAGATGTCCCGGCTGTCTGAGCAGGTGCGCTTCGTGGTTCTCACTGGCGAGGGTCAGGACTTCTCGGCGGGGCTGGACCGCAATGCGTTGGCCGGTTCGATGGTCGCGGACCTGCAGCGTGATCCGAATGCGTTCATCTCCGCCGCCCAAGAGGGTTTTTCGGCGTGGACTCGGCTCCCGCAGACGGTTATCGCGGTGGTCCACGGCAATGCGATCGGGGCTGGATTCCAACTGGCCCTGGCCAGTGATCTGATCATCGCAACACCCGATGCCCGATTCGCGATGCGTGAAACATCTATCGGGCTGATTCCGGACCTCGGTGGGACCGGGGCGCTCATCGATGCCTTGGGTTACCGACGAACATTCGCGCTGTGCGCCACCGGTGAATACCTATCTGCCGAAGACGCCCACCGCTGGGGGATCGTCCATCGAATTGCCGAGGATCAAGAACTCGAACTTACGAACCTCCTCGACCAGTTGCGCGCTATTGATTCGGGTGCGGTGACCGATCTCAAGACCCTGCTGCGCGGGGTAGCCCGTGATCAGGATTCCTGGGATCGAGAACGGGAGATCCAGATTCAACGGCTGGCGACACTCTTTGGAACCCACTCATCATGAGCATGAATACGGTCTGGCAGACGTACCAGTCCATGACCCGTGATCGCTCGGTGGCCGAACAGCGAATCACCAAAGGCACTGTTCGAAGAATTCTGGGATATGCGCGTCCGTACCGGACGATCATCATCATCTTCCTCGGAACCCTGGTGGTCACATCGTTGCTTAGCGTTGCCCAACCGCTGCTGTTCAAGCGCATCGTCGATGACGGCATCAGCGTGGGGAACGCATCCCTCGTGACGTGGACGGCGCTGGCCATTGCCGGTCTGGCAATCGCAGATGCCGCTTTCGGCCTGGTGAGTCGCTGGTACTCCGCCCGAATCGGTGAGGGCCTGATCTATGACCTTCGCACTCAGGTGTACGACCACGTTCAACGCCAATCGGTTGCCTTCTTCACGCGCGCGCAGACCGGAGCGCTCATCTCACGCCTCAATAGCGATGTGATTGGCGCTCAGCAGGCTTTCACGTCGACCCTGGGCGGGGTTCTGGGCAATGTGATCTCGGTCAGTGTCGTGCTGGTGGCGATGTTCGCTCTGTCCTGGCAGATCACCCTGGCCTCGCTCATCCTGGTGCCGCTGTTCTTGCTTCCTGCCCGCTATATGGGCCGGCGTTTGCAGGCAATGACCCGCGAACAGATGGGCCTGAACGCGCAGATGAGTTCGCAAATGACCGAAAGGTTCAACGTCTCGGGCGCCTTGTTGGTGAAGCTTTTCGGGCGTCCTGAGGACGAGGCATCGTTGTTCGCTGGACGGGCCATTCGGGTGCGCGACATCGGAGTGCGAATCGCCATGGCGAACCGCTGGTTCTTCACGGCCCTAACCCTCGTTGCTGCCCTCGCCACAGCCGTGACCTACGGACTTGGTGGCAATTTGGTGATCCAGGGAGCCATCACCCTCGGCACGTTGCTCGCGCTGGTCGCGCTACTCGCTCAGTTGTATGGACCTTTAACCGCGCTGAGCAACGTCCGAGTCGACGTCATGACGGCGCTGGTTTCCTTCGAACGAGTATTCGAAGTGTTGGATCTAGCCCCCCTCGTGCAGGACCCGAAGAATCCTAAGCAACTGCCCTCTGGAGGACTTTCCGTGAAGTTCTCCCACGTCGACTTCACCTATCCGACGGCTGCAGAAGTCTCGCTGGCATCCCTGGAGTCGGTCGCGCGAGAAGAATCGGCCGGAGCCGGTGAGGAGGTGCTCCACGATGTTTCCTTCGATGCACCGGCCGGCACGCTGACGGCGCTGGTGGGTCCATCCGGGGCGGGCAAGAGCACCATCACGTCTTTGGTGACTCGTCTGTACGACGCAAGCTCGGGGAAAGTCGAGATCGGCGATGTGGACGTTCGTGATGTGACGGGAACCGATCTGCGATCGGCGGTGGGCGTGGTGACGCAGGAGGCGCATCTGTTCCACGAGACGATCGGAGACAATCTTCGCTACGCGCGTCCCGACGCCACCGATGAGCAACTACGCGAAGCGTGCGCAGCAGCCCAGATCCTGACGCTCATTGAGCAATTGCCCGACGGATTCGACACAGTGGTGGGGGATCGTGGGCACCGCCTCTCAGGCGGTGAGAAGCAGCGTCTCGCTCTTGCCCGACTGTTCCTTAAGGCGCCGCGCGTCGTCGTCCTCGACGAAGCCACTGCGCACCTCGATAGCGAGAGTGAACGCTTGGTCCAGCGGGCCCTGGATACTGCGCTCGAGGGGCGCACCAGTTTGGTCATCGCACATCGTTTGTCAACAATCCGCAGAGCGGACCAGATTCTCGTGGTTGTGAATGGACGGATCGTTCAACGCGGTACGCACGATCAACTCCTGGCGGCCGGCGGCACGTACGAGACCCTGTATCGCACGCAGTTCAGCGAAGACTGACGCATCGTCGAGCTACTCGGACTCGTTGATCTCTTTGGATTCACGTCGCAGGAAGTAGAACCATCCTCCGATTGCTACGGCAGCGAACAGCAGCCATTGCACGGCATAGGAGATGTTTTGGATTTCGTCTGGTCGGGTCACCGGGACGGTCGCGATCTCATCGATCGGAGTGGAACTTCGCGCTTGGACGTACCAGGGCGCGTTCCCCGGCATGGGTAGTTGCTCGCGTTCGATCTCCGTGACCTGATCCATAGGCAGACCGCCACGCTCTTCGAGAGCGCGCCCTTGTGGCAGCGGTCGGATGATGCCCTCTACGACAACCAGCCCCTCGACCGCGGGTACCTGGGGAGAGCGGTCGGTTCGGCTACCGGCAGGGACCCAACCTCGCAGGACCCAGACCGCTTCGGAACCGGTGTCGAGGAGTTCTAACACCCAATAGCCGTTGCGGCCTTCGAGAGGTCGCTGTCTTACGAGTCGGCGCGACTCGGGGACGTATGACCCGCTGACCTGGACGGCGGTGAATTCGGGAAGTAGCTCCGCCGAGCTCGGAACTATCGGCCGCTGTTCGGCGAGTTGCTGCGACTGTTGGGCCACCCGCTTTTCCTCCGCGCGGTCCCACTGCCAGCGACTGAGAAGTCCAAATCCGATGATTGCCACGACGACCAAGGCGGTGAAGCCCTGCCATCGGCGAGTGCGAAGAGCGCCGAGCACTACTCCACTCTATGCGCCTGAGAGGTGCTTGCCTGTCCTGGGAAGCCATCATCGCCTGGGGCATCGGTTTCACTCGAGACGACGACGACGCCCTCAATGGCTGTTCCGGACGCTGGCAAAGCCAGGTGCGGCTGGGGCTCCACCTGGGTGGGCGCACGGCCCTTCCGGGATCCGCCGCTGTTCGCGATAACGACGGCGAGGTAGGGCAGGACCACCGCTCCGGCGATAAGCACCCATCGAGGCCAGCCCGGTATGAATATGGCGCCGATCACACACGCCGTTCGGATGCCCATGGAGATGAGGTACTTCCGGGTTCGTCCCGCCTGCTCGGTGCTCAGAGAATGCTGGGCACTCGTGATGCTGTGGGTCGGATCGGACACTCCAATAAGGTAAACCCGAACCGCCTCAGCCGCCTGCCGAGGTGGGCCAAGCCAGCGATCGGGAGCGTGACATGTCGGACCGCGTGTACGGAATCAGCGAAGTGGTGGGCACGTCGCCCGATTCGATCGAGTCGGCGGTGCGTAACGCTGTGAAGCGGGCGGGATCTGAACATCGCCACGTCGACTGGTTCGAGGTGCAGCAGGTTCGGGGCTACGTCCGAGGCAACGATGTCGATCATTTCCAGGTAACGGTCAAGGTTGGGTACCGGCTCGAAGATGTCTGAGGAGTCGGGCGGCGGCGTTAGTTCAGCCGAACGGCGGTCGTTTGATCGACTTGTCAATTTCACCGACGCCGTTGTGGCTATCGGTATCACCCTGCAACTTCTGCCGCTCATCGATGTATCCGGACCGCAGGCTGGCCAGTCGGTGTGGAACGTCGTGGCGGCCAACCAAGGCCAGATAACCGCCTTTGTGCTGTCCTTCGTGGTCGTCATTGCCATGTGGTCCACGCACAACCGAGTTTTCAATGCGATGCGCCGATACGACGGCACGATCTTCACGTTGAATGTGCTGTGGCTTCTGCTCATCGTCTTCCTGCCGTGGCCTACTGCGATGTACGGCGATGCAGTCAACGATCAAGTCATCGGCCCAGGTGGTGTGGGACTTCTCTACTGGTGGACATTGGCTGCTATCAGTGGACTCGGTTCACTTATTGCATTCCACGCCGGCAGGACGCCGGATCTGTTGGAGCCGGACGCTCGTGCAGAGAATCAGCTATATCGGTCCACGCGTCGATTAACGGGCTTGATCTTCTTTCTTACCTTCTTCAGTATCGGCGTCCTGAGCGAGTTCTTCCCGGTGGTTTCTCCCTACCTTGCACTTCTGCTGATTCCCATCAACGCCGTCGTGAGACGGCGAATTCAGGCACCGAGCCAACGTCCAACCCTCGAGGAAGAACGGAGCACTCATGACTGAATCAGTTGCGCTGGTCACCGGCGGAAACAGGGGCATCGGGGCAGCCATCGCGAAACGACTGGCGCGCTCGGGTCACCGGGTCGTGGTGGCGAGCCGGAGTGGGGACGTTCCCGAGGGAGTCGATATCGCCGGCGCAGTCGCAATGGATGTGTCCGATCCTGAATCGATCCGCGCGGGAATCGAATCCGTCGAGAAGAAGTATGGATCGATAGGTGTGCTTGTCGCGAATGCGGGTATCACCAAGGACAACCTGTTGATGCGGATGTCCGACGACGAAATCGACGATGTACTAACTACCAATTTGGCTGGTTCGATTCGCCTGTGTCGTGGGGTGTCACGAGGCATGCTGCGCGCGAAAGGCGGGCGCATCGTCTTGATGTCGTCGGTCGTGGGACTGCTGGGGAGCGCAGGGCAGGTCAACTATGCGGCGTCCAAGTCGGGATTAGTGGGCGCGGCGCGTTCACTCGCCCGCGAAGTAGGGTCGCGAGGGATCACCGTGAATGTCGTGGCACCGGGATTCGTTGACACTGATATGACCGCGCAGTTGGACGACGCGCGCCGTGCGGAGATCATGTCGGCCGTTCCGCTGGGTAGATACGCTGACGTGGACGAAGTCGCCGGAGTGGTGGACTTCCTCGTTGGGCCAGAAGCCGGCTACATCACCGGTGCTGTCATCCCAGTGGACGGCGGCCTGGGCATGGGTCACTAGGAGGATCGAATGGGACTGCTCACCGACAAGACGATCGTGGTCACCGGAGTGCTGACGGACCAATCGATCGCCTTCCACATCGCTCGGCTTGCCCAAGAGGAGGGTGCTGCCGTCGTGCTGACGAGTTTCGGACGCACGATGTCACTCACCAAGCGTTCGGCCACGCGGCTGCCCGAGCAAGCACCGATCGTCGAACTCGATGTGACCGACGATGAGCATCTATCGAGCTTTGCGGACAGGCTCGGTGAGCACTGTGATCGCGTAGATGGGCTTGTGCACTCCATCGGTTTTGCACCCGAAGCCGCGCTCGGCGGTAACTTCTTGAATACGAGTTGGCCGGACGTCGCCACCGCCGTCCAAGTCTCGGCGTATTCATTCGCGTCCCTCACCATGGCAGCGAAACCTCGATTGGCATCGCCTGCATCGGTTGTGGGGTTGGATTTCGACGCGACTGTCGCTTGGCCCACGTACGATTGGATGGGCGTCGCGAAGGCCGCCCTGGAATCGACGTCTCGATATCTGGCCCGCGATCTCGGCGGCGATGGCATCCGCGTCAACCTGGTAGCGGCGGGTCCGATCCGAACGATGGCTGCCAAGAGCATTCCGGGCTTCGAGGAGTTCGAGCAGGTGTGGCAAGACCGAGCCCCCTTGGGCTGGGACCTCGATGACCCGACACCGGCCGCGCGCGCGTGTGTGGCGCTGTTGTCTCCGTGGTTCCCCGCGACCACCGGAGAGATCGTGCACGTCGATGGCGGCGTGCACTCCCAGGGCGCGTAACCCCGCCACGGTCGTGGACGACCCGAAAGCTCGCTCGCGGCTGGTGCTCATGCGACATGCCAAGAGCGACTACCCCGCGGGAACGATCGACCACGACCGCCCCCTGAGTCCACGGGGTCAACGCAACGCGGCGGCCATGGGAATACACCTCGCACAGATCCTGGGCGAGAGTCCTCAGCCGTATGGAGTCGGCGTATCGACAGCGATACGCGCACAGCAAACGTGGGGGCTTGTGGCCCCAAACGTCGAGGAACCGAGCGAGCGGTGGAATGACCGTGCGCTGTATCTCGCGCCAGCGCACAGCATCATCGGGATCGCCGAGGCAGGCCCGGTGCCGACTTTGGTCATCGTTGGACACAACCCCGGATTGGAGCAGGTTGCGGCCATGGCCGATGGCGCGGGGGATGCGTTGGATCGGTCAACAGGTAGGCGCCTGGGAGATGGCATGCCGACAAGTTCCATCACCGTGATGGAAAGCCCCACGCCGTGGCGCATGACCACGGCTCGTATCAGCGACTTTCGGATCTGCCGTTAGGTAACGGCCGGTCGGGTGTCCATGCCGTCGCGCGAATCGGCGAGTTCCACCTCGTCACGCGTGATGCCCATCAAGTACAGAACGGAATCTAGATACGGAACCGTGACCGACGTGTCGGCTGCCGCACGCGCAGCTGGCTTGGCATTGAACGCAATGCCAAGGCCCGCAGCTTCGAGCATGTCGATGTCGTTGGCACCGTCGCCGATGGCGATCGTGCGGCGCCGAGGAATGCCGAACCGGACAGCTAGCTCCTCAAGCACCTTGCGTTTGCCGGGGCGATCCACCACATCGCCAAGCACGCGACCGGTGAGGCGGCCGTCCTCGATTTCGAGACTGTTGGCCCGCAGTTCGGCTACTCCCAACCCGGCTGCAATGGGAGCGACGACCTGGCTGAAGCCACCGGACACGAGCGCAATGCGGTAGCCGAGCCGATTCAACGTCCGGCACAAGGTACGGGCGCCGGGAGTGAGCTGAATACGGCTCCGAACGTCGTCGAACACCGATTCGGGAAGCCCGGCAAGCAGAGCGACCCGCTCGTGGAGGGACTCGCTGAAATCAATTTCCCCCGCCATGGCGCGTTCGGTTACTGCTGCAACTGCCTCTTGCTGTCCGGCCTCGGCGGCCAAGAGATCGATGACCTCGTCCTGGATCACGGTTGAATCAACATCGAGGACTACCAGGTACTGGCCTCGAGTTTCGAGTCCGGTTTCTTGGACTGCGATGTCGACGTTCATGTCCGAGGAAATGCCAGCCAGGGGTCGTCGCAGTGCGTCAGGATCGACGCCACGACCTTCGAAAGAGATCGCCGTAACGGGGTAGTGCGCGATCCGTCGGATCCGGTCGATGTTGCCGCCGCCGGCCGCGATCTCGGTTGCGATCCGGGTGATGGCATCCGGTCGCAGGTCCGGTGCCATCACGGTCACCCGGAAACTGGGGGAGAAGCGGGAGGCATGACTCGCCTCGGACTCGGATTCGGACGTGATCGTGACCGAGGATTCCATATTCAGTTTGAGCGCCAACTCAACGATCGCGGCCTCAAGAGCATGGATATCGGCGCTATCGCCGGAAACCGAACACGCGATTACCAAGTGATCGCGCATGACGATCTGATCGATATCGGAGACGATGACCGGGAATTCGCTGCACGTGGCAAAAAGATCACGGGTGACGCCTGGGCGGTCCTTGCCGCTCAACGTCACGAGCATCGTGGTCTTGGTACCCATTGCTGACATGTCCATCTCGAGGCAACGCTACTCAGGGTGCCGGGTCCGACCCTCGAACGACCTAGGGTGTCGGGGTGCATGTCATCGCTATGGCCGACGTCGGGGTACGTCGCGGCCCCTCATGGCTGCTGGAGCACCTCGACTGGACGGTCGATGAAACCGATCGGTGGGTGGTGATCGGACCAAATGGAGCCGGGAAGACGACGGCGTTGACGATCGCATCGACTCGGATGTTTCCGACCACGGGGGAGGTCCGGGTCCTCGGGGAGCAGATGGGGCAGGTGGATCTGTCGGAATTGCGCCCACGGGTGGGGTTTGCGAGCAGCGCTCTGTTGCGAGACATCCCGATGCACGAGACAGCGATCGATCTCGTGATGACCGGCGCGTACGCGATCACCGGCAGGTGGCAGGAGGAATACGACCCCGAGGATGCCGACCGGGCTCGATGGCTCCTGCAGGCGTGGGGAGCTTCCGGTTACGCGGACCGTCCGTTTGCTTCGCTGTCCGAGGGTGAGCGCAAGCGGGTCATGATCGCGCGGGCCTTGATGAGCGATCCCGAGTTGCTGCTGCTGGACGAGCCGGGTGCCGGGCTGGACCTTGCCGGACGTGAAGAGCTGGTGGGAATGCTCGCGTCCTTCGCCCAAGACCCGCAATCGCCCACGCTCATCCTTGTCACCCATCACCTGGAGGAGATACCACCGGGCATAACGCACGCCCTTCTGCTCGGTCAAGGGCGCTCCGTTGCCGCTGGCCCGATCCACAGCACCTTGACGAGTGAGAACATCACGCGCTGTTTCGGTATGGACATCACCGTGACGGCAATCGATGACCGCTGGATGGCTACGGCACGCCAGTGATGGAGGACTCGTGACCACGTCGCCTCACCCGACAACTCGTTGGCTGTTCGGAGATCAACTGGGGCCGCACTTCGACGACGGCGGTCCCATAGTGCTCATCGAGGCGAGGTCGATGTTCGCGCGTCGCGCCTACCACCGCCAGAAGGCGCATCTCATCCTCAGTGCGCTGCACCATCGGGCCGCAGAGGAACCGGACCGCGTGACCTTGGTGCGGGCATCGACCTACCGCGCAGGTGTCGAGAAATTCCGGGCCGAGACCGGTTGCGAACTAGATGCTGTAGCAGCGACATCACGGCCCGCTCGGGAACTCGTCAAGGCACTCGATGTCTCGCTCGTGCATCCCGAACGTGGGTGGTTCACCACGCCCAGTGAATTTCAGCAGTGGGTTGCAGACCGCGGCAAGCGACGGCTGCTGATGGAGGACTGGTACCGCAGCGTTCGAACATCGCACAACGTCTTGATGGCAGATGGCAAACCGGTGGGGGACCGCTGGAACTACGACCACGACAACCGGCTCCCGCCACCCAAGGGTGAGACCCACCTGCCCGTGCCCCCGCCGTGGCAGCCGGTCGAGGACGATATCGATGAGGCAGTTCGTGTCCAGCTCGATGACTGGCAGGCGGAGGGGATCGAGTTCCTAGGTGCGGACGGCCCGCGGCGATTTGCCGTCACCCGCACTGAGGCCGTGCAGGCGATGGACGATTTTCTCGACAACCGCCTGGCCCTGTTCGGACCGTACGAGGACGCGGTGCTGTGGCGAGACCCGTTTATGGCGCACTCGCTGCTCTCGGTGCCGATGAACCTCGGACTCCTCCACCCGCGAGAAGTCGTCGAACGGGCCGAGGAACGTTGGAGGACCGATCAGGCAACACTCGCGAGCGCGGAGGGTCTCATTCGCCAGATCATCGGATGGCGTGAATACGTGTGGCATCTGTACTGGCATCTGGGCTCGGACTACGAAGACCGCAACGCGCTCGACGCAAACGTCCATCCGCCGGACTGGTTCGTGAACGCCGATTGCGATCAGATCGACGCTGCGTGCCTGCGCCATTCCCTCGGCTACGTTCGGGACCTTGGCTATTCGCATCACATTGTGCGATTGATGGTGCTTAGCAACTGGGCTCTCCAACACGGCTACTCGCCTCAGGCGATGAACGACTGGTTCCGTCGAGCTTTTGTTGATGGCTATCCCTGGGTCATGACCGCGAACGTGATCGGAATGGGGCTGTATGCCGATGGCGGCGAAATGGCGACGAAACCCTACGTTTCGGGGGGTGCGTACCTAAAGAAGATGACCGACTTTTGTTCGGATTGCCGGTACAACCCCAAGGTTCGAGTCGGCGACGATGCCTGCCCGTTCACAGCCGGCTATTGGGCCTTCCTGGACGGCAATCGAGAATCTTTGGCCGGCAACCACCGCCTCGCCACGGCGTTTCGGACCCTCGACAAGCTCAAGGACCGCGCCGAACTCGTTGAACAAGAACGTGCGCGCGGAGCCGAAGCCCCGTGATCGATTCCGCCACTGCGATCGCCGTGATCGTGGCAGCCGGATTTATTGCGGGGGCCATCAACGGCGTCGTCGGCTCGGGCACTCTCGTGACATTCAGCGCGCTACTTGCGGTCGGTGTCCCTCCGGTGGCGGCAAACGGCACCAACACCACGGGCCTGTTTCCGGGCAGTTTTGCCTCGTCTTACGCCTATCGCGATGAGTTGCGGAGCCGATTGGCCAGCTTGAAATATCCCATCGTGGCGACCAGCGTCGGTGCGGCCGTCGGGGCTCTCCTCGTGGTGGCCCTGCCGGAGGAAGTCTTCTCTTCGGTGGTCCCGTGGTTGATCGCGTCTGCCACTGTGATGGTGGCCCTGCAGCCCCTGCGCCAACGGCTACGACGCGGGGTCCGACGCGGGGTCCGACGC
>CAZVWA010000008.1:0-17770 GCA_964631085.1 uncultured Rubrivirga sp. | reverse complement strand
CCTGCAGCCCCTGCGCCAACGGCTACGACGCGGGGTCCGACGCGGGGTCCGACGCGGGGTCCGACGCCGTGGTCCGGAGCTTGCGGGGCCGGCAGCGGGGCCGGCAGCGCAGCGCCGCCTGTGGCCGTGGACCGGTGCGGTGGGCATCTACGGTGGGTACTTCGGAGCCGCCCAGGGCGTGGTCCTGATGGCGGTGCTCACATGGATCTATGACAAAAGCGTTCAACACAGCAATGCCGCGAAGAACCTCCTCGCATCGATGGCGAACATGGTGGCGGCTTTCGTGTTCGTGGCAACGGGCAACGTCGTGTGGCCGGCAGCGCTGCTGCTGATGGTGAGTTCGACGGCGGGTGGCTATCTCGGAGGTCGATGGGCGAGGCGACTTCCTGAAGTCGTGCTTCGTGGCATGGTGGTGGCCGTTGGAATCATTGCAACAACTTTTCTGATCGTCAGATGAGGAGGGCGGGGCCATGCGAACGTTGGTCCGGATCGTGCTGGCCCTCATCGGAACGTTGCTCATCCTCGCGGGAGTAGGAAGCGCCGCTGCAACGTGGTGGGTGGAACGTCAACTCACCGTGAACGCAGGACGCTGGGTGCTGCAGACACCCCCGGAGGTCATCGCATCCGATGGATGTTCGGTTGTTCTCGTCGAGGTCTCGGGCGTCGAACTAGATCCCGGGGATATCGACACCTTTGATCCCGTCGCCTCTCGATCGGAGACGGTTTTCACCGTCTCCGCTGAGGGCACCTCCGCGAATGGATGGTTGGTGGGGACGACCGCCTCGGCACCGGTGGAGGATCGATTGCTGGGGGCCCGGTACTGCGTCGCTCAGAATCAAGGACCGGCCTGGGCGGTCACCTCGATCGAAGTCGAGAAGGATTCTCCGATTCTGTCGATCGATGGACTTACCGGAGTGTGGGCGAACGCCGCCGATGGCGAGAAGGTGATCCTCCCGGTTCCTTCTGCGGGGGAGACGATCGTCGTATCCGGCGGTCGAGGTAGCGACCTTGACTCGATCGCTGTCGGGGCCGAATACCGCATCGATGGTGGCACCACACTCGGCCTGATCGGTCTCGTGGGTGGAGCCATCACCGTTGTCCTGGGGAGCGCACTGCTCGTGATCAGCATTTGGGGGCTGCGGCGGCGCGGTCGACACGAAGCGGGTGCGTCATGAGAGGCCGGATCGTGTAATGAACGCAGGAACCGATCAGCCGGAACCGTGGAACGTCTGGACTATCCCCAACGCCGTCAGTGCTCTTCGACTGCTCGGCATTCCGTTGTTCCTTTGGCTGGTGCTCGTTGCGCAAGCAGACATTTGGGCCTTCGTCGTTCTTGTGGTTGCGGGGGTCACAGACTGGGTGGATGGGTTTCTAGCGAGGAAACTCGACCAACGCAGCCGCTTGGGAGTGCTGCTCGATCCGCTGGTCGATCGTCTCTACATCCTCGCCACGTTGGTCGGCTTGGCCCTACGAGACATCATCGGCTGGTGGCTTGTGGCCATCCTCATCGGGCGAGACGTAGTACTCCTGCTGTTGCTGCCGCTGCTACGGCGATCGGGGCGGGTGGCCCTACCGGTTACCTACGTGGGGAAGGCCGGGACGTTCGCGTTGCTCTGGGGATTCCCGGTCCTGTTGCTCGGGGCTGTCCCCGGCGGGTGGGGAACGCTGCTGTCCGCCTTCGGATGGGCGTTCGCTTTGTGGGGCACGTTCTTGTACTGGTGGGCGGGGATTCGATATGCGCAGCGGATGATCGCCGAGGGCTCAGGCGGCTAGGCTCGGCCCACGACCGAGAAAGGGTCCCGATGATTCCTGGAGAACTGAAGTACACGGCGGAGCATGAGTGGATCCGCGCTGAGGAAGGTTCGACTGTCACTGTCGGCATCACCCACTATGCGCAGGAATCTCTCGGCGACATCGTTTTCGTCTCGTTGCCGGCCGCAGGGGATGAGGTCGAAGCCGGGCAGTCGTGCGGAGAAGTGGAATCGACCAAGAGCGTCAGCGAGCTCTACGCACCCGTGACCGGACAGGTGACCGAGGTCAATTCCGCGGTCGACGATGCCCCGGAGACGATCAATGCGGCGCCGTACGAAGCCGGCTGGCTGTTTCGCATGGAACTGGGCGATATGAGTCAACTCGACGGCTTGCTGTCGGCGAGTGAATACGAGGCGATGACCCAAGGGGCCTAGGCTGGGGGTGCGCGTGGGACTCCGCGCGCACCGACCCAAGGTGAAGGGAGCGCCCCCATGAGTTGCAGTGCGTGTGGCAAGCCCATCCATCCGGAGGATCGGTTCTGTGCTGCCTGCGGTACTCCCGTCGCTCAGGCAGCGGATGCAGCCGATATCGACGCTACCGGCGCGATAACCGCTATCACGGGTCTGGGAGGTCCGGCTACCGGGACAGGACCCGCGGCTGCGTTGGGAACGGGAATTCACCGAGAGCTCCCTACCGGCTCGGCGCTGCTGGTTGTGCATCGCGGGCCCTCGGAGGGCAGCGAGTTCTTGCTGCCGGCCGATGCAGACGTCGTCGGAGTAGGACGTTCCCCGGAGTCCGAGGTGTTCCTCGACGATGTCACGGTGAGCCGCCGGCACGCTGAGTTTCGTCGGGGCGCCGATGGTTGGAGCGTTCGTGATGTGGGGAGCCTCAACGGCACGTACGTGAACCGCGTACGCGTCGATGACCAGCGTCTCAATGGTGGTGACGAAGTCCAAATCGGCAAGTTCCGTTTCGTCTTCTTGGTAGGCGTAGAGCCCGGGGCATGAGCGCGCGCGAGGCTGCGGAGCCGTCGAGCAAGGGCACGCTGAGCATCGGGGAAGTGCACAGCGTTCTCAAGCGAGACTTTCCCGATGTCACCATCAGCAAGATCCGGTTCCTGGAGACCGAGGGTCTGGTTATTCCGGCTCGAACCGCGAGCGGCTACCGTCGATTCACCGACGACGACGTCAGGCGACTACGCGATGTCCTAACCCTGCAGCGCGATCAGTACCTGCCGTTGAAGGTCATTCGTGAACAACTCGATCAGACGGCGGAGGACACTGTTGTTGCCGGTAGCGGCATGCGACCGGAGGACTTCCGGCCCGGTGCCGGACGGCTGCGCCTCACGCGAGGCGAACTCGCAGACATGACCCAACTCGAGGAGGCCTACGTTGCCGAACTCGAGGAACTGGGATTGGTGTGGGTGAGCCCGGCTGGACACTATGACGAAGACGCCGTGACTATCTGCCAGGTGGCCGCACGGCTGTCGGCCTTTGGATTCGAGGGACGACACATGCGCAGTTTCCGGGTCGTCGCAGACCGGGAATCGGGCTTGATCGAGCAGATGGCCACGCCCTTTAGTCGCACCACCGGCCGGGAACGTGATTCGCGGGTTCGCTCCCAAGAGGCTATCCGTGAAATCGCCGCACTATTCACGCAACTTCATGCTTCCTTGCTCCGCGCGGAGTTGATTCGCGCCGGCAAAGCCTGAAGGGCATGTGGAATTTCACTCTGGGCGTGATCGGGTGGCTGTCGGCTGATCCGCCACGCGGCTAGCCTTGTTCCATGATCGATCTCGACGTGGTGGGCGTTCGGATGGAAATGCCGTCCAACACGCCGATCGTGCTGTTGCGCGAGCGAGACGGCGAACGCTATCTCCCTATTTGGGTCGGAGCGGTCGAAGCAACGGCCATCGCGTACGCCCAGCAGGGCGTGGTGCCACCGCGACCTCTCACTCACGACCTGATGCGCGATCTGCTCGACGCCCTTGAGGCTCCGATTGCGCAAGTGCGCATCACCGGCCTCGAGGACGGGGTCTTCTACGCCTTGATCGTCTTCGAAAGTGGACTCGAGGTGGCCGCTCGGCCTTCGGACGCCATCGCGCTGGCCCTTCGGGCTGAAGTGCCGATCGTGGGTGCTGAGGCTGTTCTTGATGAAGCCGGTATCGAGATTCCCGACGAGGACGAGCCGGTGGAGGAGGATCAGGTCGAGAAGTTTCGCGAGTTCCTCGACCAAGTTTCACCAGAAGACTTCGGCGCTCCCGGTACCTCCTGAGCCTTCAGTTGACCTTGAGACTTCGGTCAGACACGCGTTGGCGTGTCGCGTTGTAGCCCCTGCGACGGCTCCCTAGATTCCTTCCCACGGCTTCCCCGGCGGACCACAAGAATCCGCGCCTCGGCCTTCGGCCCCGGCAGTAGGGTGGAGCAGGACGAGGAGGAGCAGTGACCGGTAGGCAGATGCCCGCGGGGGATTCGACCCAGGGCGCGCTTTTTGACGACGCCGATCTTCGCCCTTTGCCGGCCCACGTGGGCTATCGAGGACCGATCGCTTGTTCAGCGGCAGGCATCACCTACCGCCAACTCGATTACTGGGCTCGCACTGGCTTGGTCGCTCCGACCGTCCGCGGCGCTGCAGGTTCGGGTACCCAACGCCTCTACAGCTTTCGCGATATCTTGATTTTGCGTATCGTCAAGCGCCTGATTGATACCGGGGTCTCTCTGCAGAACATCCGCGCCGCCGTTGACCATCTGAGCACACGAGAGGGCGAGGATCTGGCCCGAATCACCCTGATGAGCGACGGCGCCAGCATCTATGAATGCCGCAGTGCCGATGAGGTCGTAGATCTCGTCAGGGGAGGCCAAGGGGTCTTCGGAATAGCCGTCGGCAGTGTCTGGCGCGAGGTGGAGGGCACGTTGGCGACCCTGCCCGCCGAGGATCCCGACGGCGAGAACGTCGTTCCCGCCGGGGTGACGGACGAACTTGCGCAACGCCGGGCTCAACGAGCTGCCGGCTGACGTTTTGCCCTCGCTTTTTCGATTCCTACGCTAGGCTTGGCCTGCCAGTTATCCCACGCGGGAGAGTGCAATGGCCCACTCCAGGGTCAAGGCCGCCGAAGGAGCAATTGCCCCGACAAACTCTCAGGCACCGGTACCGCGTGGGTAGGCAACTCTGGAAAAGGGATTCGTCCCTACCGACGGTGAAAGCCGCGGGCGGTGATCACATCGCTGACCGTGGTGAAGCTCTCAGGTCGCGCTTTGCGCGGTAACAGAGGGGGAGCAGTTCCTACTGTTCGCCCGACGCACCTGGAGACACCATGGATTTCCCCGCCCGTCACATCGGACCCCGCTCCGCGGACATTGACGCGATGCTCGCCGAACTTGGTTATCGTGATCTCGACTCTTTCATCGACGCGGTGGTGCCGACGGGTATCAAGGACCTGAGCGTCATGGAACTACCAGCGGCTGTCAACGAAAACCAGGCGCTGGCAGAACTTGAGCGTCGCATCGACGCAGTCGAGCGACCCACCTCGATGATCGGATTGGGCTACCACGGCACCGTGATGCCCGAGGCGATCAAGCGGGGCATTGTGCTCAATGCCGGCTGGTACACGGCCTACACGCCGTACCAGCCTGAGATTTCCCAAGGTCGACTCGAGGCGCTGCTCAATTTCCAGACTCTCGTCGAGGATCTGACGGGGCTGAACGTGGCCGGAGCCTCTTTGCTCGATGAGCCAACCGCCGTCGCCGAAGCAATGACGATGGCGATCAAGCACGGGCCCAGGGGAGTGGAGAGGATTGCGATCGATCGGGGAGTGCACCCGCAAACCCGGGCGGTCGTAGGCACCCGTGCTGAACCGCAGGGCATCGAGATCGTCGATTTCGATCCGACCGATGGTCTGCCGGAGGGCCCGTTCTCCGGTGTGGTCATCGCTTACCCGGCTTCGACCGGTGGCATCACCGACCCGAGGCCCGTGGTGGCAGCGGCTAAAGAGCAGGGCGCACTGGTGGTCTTCGATGCGGATCCGCTCGCCCTGTTGCGGCTCGAGTCACCCGGTTCTTTGGGAGCAGACATTGCCGTTGGTTCGATGCAGAGGTTCGGCGTGCCGATGGCCTTCGGTGGGCCACACGCCGGATACATCGCCGTGCGCTCCGGACTCGAACGGTCCCTTCCGGGGCGATTGGTCGGTGTGAGTGTCGACGCCGACGGACGTCCGGCGTATCGCCTGGCACTGCAGACCCGCGAGCAACATATCCGTCGGGAGAAAGCCACAAGCAACATCTGCACAGCGCAGGTACTTCTTGCCGTTCTTGCCGGCATGTACGCCGTGTATCACGGACCCACCGGGCTGATAGAGATCGCGAATCGGATCAATGCACTGGCAAGTCGGCTGAACCACGGTGCTCGAAACGCCGGTATTGAGACGCTCAACGGTCAACTATTCGACACCGTCGCGATCAGTGCACCCGGGAAGGCAGCGGAGTTGTTCGCTGCCGCCGCGCAAGCCGGGGTGAACATCCGGCTGGTCGACGACGACGTTGTCTCGTTCACAGTCGATGAAACCACCACCGAGGAACAGGCTCGCACCCTGGCTACTGCCCTCGGCTTCGAACTCCCGGAGGTCAGTGATTCGACCATTCCGTCGGATCTGCAACGGACAGGGGAATTGCTGCAGTTCCCGGTATTCCATGCACACCGCAGCGAAACCTCGCTGATGCGCTACATGCGCTCGCTTGCGGATAAGGATCTGGCTCTAGATCGCACGATGATCCCGCTGGGCTCGTGCACCATGAAGTTGAACGCAGCTGCGGAGATGGCGCCCATTACGTGGCCGCAGTTCGCCGAAATTCATCCATTCGCGCCAGCCGATCAGGTTGCGCCGTATGTGGACATCATCACCGAGCTCGAGCAGTGGCTCGTGGCGATCACCGGTTACGACGCCGTGACGGTGCAGCCGAACGCCGGATCGCAAGGTGAGTTCGCCGGATTGATGGCGATTCGCGGGTACCACCGTGCGAACGGGGATGACCAACGCACGGTGTGTTTGATTCCTAGCAGTGCGCACGGCACCAATGCAGCGAGTGCGGTCATGGCCGGCATGAAGGTTGTTGTGGTGGCTACGGACGAAATCGGCGATGTCGATGTTGTTGACCTCAAAGCCAAAATTGAACAGCACCGGGACACCCTCGCGGCGTTGATGATCACCTACCCATCTACCCACGGAGTCTTCGAAGAAGCTGTCGAAGAAATCTGCGCGATGGTGCACGAAGCCGGCGGTCAGGTATACGTCGATGGCGCGAACCTCAACGCTCTCGTCGGTCTCGCCAAGCCCGGCAAGTTCGGCGCGGACGTTTCGCACCTGAACCTGCACAAGACATTCGCGATCCCGCACGGGGGTGGGGGACCGGGTGTGGGGCCGATCGGCGTACGCGCGCATTTGGCACCGTACCTACCGAACCATCCGCTGCGTCCGGATGCAGGGCCTGCGGGTCGTGGGTTCGCCGATGGCGGCAACGGTCCGGTTAGTGGTGCGCCGTGGGGGAGCGCTGGCATCCTGCCGATCCCGTGGATGTACATCCGGATGATGGGCGATGCGGGGCTCCGTGGTGCCACGAGTACCGCAATCTTGTCCGCGAACTACATCGCTCACCGACTCAAGGATCACTTCCCGATCCTGTACACCGCACCGAACGGCACGGTGGCCCACGAGTGCATCCTCGACGTCCGTCCGATCACTGCGGCCAGTGGCGTGAGCGTGGACGACATCGCCAAGCGGCTGATCGATTACGGCTTCCATGCACCGACCATGTCCTTCCCGGTTGCGGGAACTCTCATGGTCGAGCCAACCGAGAGCGAATCACTGGCGGAGATTGATCGGTTCTGCGATGCGATGATCGCAATCAAGGCCGAGATTGACGCAGTGGCGGCAGGGGAGTGGCCCGGAGATGACAACCCGCTCGTGAATGCCCCCCACACCGCGGACAGCCTGATCGGGGACTGGAACCACGCCTACCCGGCGCGGCTTGCTGCGTTCCCCGCTCCGGGGATGGAGAATGGGAAGTACTGGCCTCCGGTACGCAGGATCGACGGCGCCTACGGTGACCGCAACCTCGTCTGCTCGTGCCCACGACCTGAGGAACTCGTAAACCCCTAAACCCTTTTTCCCACAGTCGGGGAGATTGACGGTCAATCTCCCCGACTGCAGCGGGTATCTGCACTATTTCCCGCTGGTAGGTGGCGAGCGCCACTCCATAACGGTGCACAGTTCGCCATCGAACATACGGGGACCGAGCTTCCTGAATCCCAACGATTGGTAGAAGGCGATAGCCGCCGTATTTGAAGAGAGTGGATCGATGACGATTCGATGTGCGTCGTGGGCGTCGAGCGCACGCGCAATGACGAAGTGCATCATCTCTGTTCCGTAGCCTTGACGAATCGCGTCCGGGGCTCCGATCCAAATGTCGATCGCAAAGGTGCCTGGAGCAACGGAACCCCAGTAACTGGCTGGGTCGTTGCTCGCGTCGAGGAGGATCGCGACGCCGATAGGCCTCTTCGCGACACCGATCTCGGCGATCCACACCTCTTGCCAATCGACGCTGATCTCGTTTTCCCAGTCCCAGCCAGGCCCAGCGCCGATCACGGGGGCGACGTGAGACGCGTGCTCCCAACAACACAGCTGGTCTATGTCGTCGTGGGTGGCTCGACGCATGGCAAGCGTCAATTCACCCACGAATTGCTCGGACCCACAGGTAGTCCTGGGTGTTCTCGTCGGGTCGCACATGCACCTGTTCGAACGATTGTTCGATTGTGAAATCGGTGCCGAAAAGGGCTTTGAAGTCGCCGATGGATTGGTGTCGCACCGGCAGCCCCGCGCACATGTCGGGACCTGTGGGTGAGAAGCCACCGATCACCACGACCGAGCCTGGGTGGGTCGCCGAACGCAGGACCGATGCGTAGCGTCGTCGTTCGTCGTCGTCGAGGAGGAAATGCAGGACGGCTCGGTCGTGCCAAAGTCCGTACGAACGCGGGGGAGTCCAGGCCAAGAGGTCGTGTTCGATCCAGGTCACCTGCTGAGCTCGGGCACCGAGTCTGGTCCGAGACAGGCCCAGGGCCACCGGGGACCAATCGATGACCGTCAGATCGCTCCAGCCACGGTCGAGGGCTTCATCGATCCACACCGAAGCTCCAGCGCCGACGTCGATCGCCGACGTTGCGGGGTCGAGGTCGCCGATCATCTTCCAGCTGGGATCGGCGGTCGACTGATACCAACCGCGGGATGTGTAGTCGCCTGACTCGGTGGGTGAGAAGGAGCGGTCCCAATGGTCGGATGAGGAGTCAGGCATGAAGAGTCTCCCGGTTTACTACGGACATAATGTGCATTATCGGCTAAGTCTCAGTCGTAGGGGCAGTCAGGGGCGCCTGCCACGCTCCCTAGGCTATGGCGCTATGTCCAAGGTACTCGCGAGTCTGCCGGTTGGGGAACGCGTCGGAATCGCGTTTTCCGGGGGTCTCGATACGTCTGTTGCCGTCGCGTGGATGCGAGAGAAAGGTGCCGTCCCGTTCACGTACACCGCGGACATCGGCCAATACGACGAACCGGATATCGAATCGGTACCCGGACGGGCCACCCAGTACGGCGCCGAGGCTTCTCGACTCGTCGATTGCACTGGCCCACTAGTTGAGGAAGGCCTGGCGGCGATCGCTTGCGGCGCCTTCCACATTCGTTCCGGTGGCCGTCAGTACTTCAACACCACGCCTTTGGGCCGCGCCGTCACCGGAACCATGTTGGTCCGGGCTATGGCCGACGACGGCGTCTCCATCTGGGGCGACGGCTCGACCTACAAGGGCAACGACATCGAGCGGTTCTATCGGTATGGCCTGATGGCCAACCCCGCCTTGCGTATCTACAAGCCATGGCTAGACGAGGATTTCGTTCGCGAACTCGGCGGGCGCGCGGAGATGAGCGCGTGGCTTACCGAACGCGATCTGCCCTACCGGGACAGCGCTGAAAAGGCCTACTCGACCGATGCGAACATCTGGGGCGCTACCCACGAGGCGAAGACCCTCGAGCATCTCGATGTCTCTTTGGAAATCGTTGCGCCGATCATGGGCGTTCGATTCTGGGATCCGTCGGTTGCGATCGAAACCGAAGACGTCTCGCTGACCTTCGAGCAGGGTCGACCGGTAGCCATCAACGGTCAGACGTTCGACTCCCCCGTCGACCTTGTACGCAAGGCGAATGCCATCGGCGGGCGTCACGGACTGGGTATGGCCGATCAGATTGAGAACCGGATCATCGAGGCCAAGAGCCGCGGCATCTACGAAGCACCGGGCATGGCCTTGCTGTTCATCGGGTACGAGCGTCTTGTGAGCGCTATTCACAACGAAGACACCATTGCCAATTACCACGCCGAGGGGCGACGTCTGGGTCGCCTGCTCTATGAGGGGCGCTGGCTTGATCCGCAAGCGCTGATGCTCCGTGAGTCGCTGCAGAAGTGGGTTGCGAGTGCGGTCACCGGAACCGTCACCTTGCGTCTAAGGCGTGGCGACGACTACACGATCGTGAATACCGAAGGCCCGGCGTTTAGCTACCACCCGGACCGGTTGAGCATGGAAAGAACCGAGGACGCAGCTTTCGGACCGGATGATCGAATCGGCCAGTTGACGATGCGTAACCTCGACATTTCCGATTCGCGCGCGAAACTCGAAATGTATGCGGGCCTTGGGACTTTGCGCGATGGCCACGTGGAACTTGTCGGCGATATTCGGCCCGGCATCGCCGGTCAAATCGCCGACCGAGATGCAACTGCGGGCGAGGAGTCCAGCGAGCGGGACATCGACGAGGCAAGCGATCGTGCAGCCTTCGACGCGGGCACCGACTAGTACTGACTCGTGCGATAGTTGCGAGATGACCACTTCCCCACCGGAGAGCAACGGCGACGACGAGCTACCCGAGATCCCGGACTTCATTCCCGATGATGCGTTCAGTGCGGGGGGTCCGAAGGAGCCCTCGGCTGAGGAACGTGCATCCAAGGCTGCTCGCATCGCTCGGGAGAACGATCGTCTTCGCAAGGCCGGACAGATTTCCGACGGCTCAGGGAAGCCGGTCTATCGGAAGTCATCCAAGGTGGCACCGTGGATCGGGATCGGCGCAGCCATCGCAGTACTCGTCGTAGTGGTCGCTTTGCTGGCGCGCTGACGGACTAGGCCGACTTGGGCAGTTCTTCCCGGGCCTCACGCAACAGTGCGAGACGCTCTTCGAGGAGTTCCTCCAAATCCGCGCGGGTACGACGCTCCATGAGCATGTCCCAATGGGTACGTACCGGGCGTTGCTCCTTGGGCTCCTCGGGCGCAATCTCCTCAGCGATCGCGGTGGCTCCACAACGGCAGGTCCATTCGCGCTGGATCTCGTCAGCATCGACGAAGTACGGAACATCCGATACATGCCCTTCTGGACACACGTATCGCACGATGCGGCGCTCCGCCGGCGCCACGTTCTCATCACGCTCATAGCTCAGCGCCCCAAGTCGGGTGCCCTTCATCGAGGTCTCGCCCATTGCCGCCTCCCATGCCGTTCGGTTGTCTCTAAGACGCGCTGCAGGGGTCCCTGGTTCCCTCCCGAGGGTCACATTCACAAAATCACTAAGTCACGTGATTTCGAGCCCTGGCTCGGCCGCGTCCGCAAAGGTGAGCATGGCGCCCAGTGCAGGGGCTTGGTGAGGCCTGGCGGTCATCGGCCGGTCCATGACCGGTCCACGGACTATCGCTCGAGGGACTACCTCTCGAGCGACGGTGGATCGTCGTCTGTCGCCTCGTAACGAAGGTCTTCCACGATCACGGTTCCCTGGATGACGTCCCCACCGTCAGGAAAGCCACTTTCGGGAAAGCCGGGCATGCGGGTCATCCACGACTGCCGGCCTAAAGAACGGGTCAATCGACGTCCGACCACTGAACGCACGCCGGGAATGAGCAGTGCGGCCCCGACGATGTCGGTGAGGTATCCCGGAATCACGAATAGCAATCCGGCAAAGAACTGCCCCACACTCGCCCCCGCCTTGGCAGCAGCCTTGTCGGGGTCGGAGTTCGCCACCTGCATCACGGCCGAGGCGCTCGCCCCGGCATTGCGCATCAACGCGATTCCGATCGGGATGCCGATAAACAGACCAACGAGGGCCCAACCCCATCCGATCACAGATGCGATGCCCCACAGGAGCAAGATCTCGGCCAGCGGGTAGCCGAAAACCACGAGTCGCGCTTTGAAGCCCATGGAAACCCCTCCCCTAGCTGCGCTTGCCACTGAGTGCCGCGCGTAAGGATTGGCTGCGTTCCTTGACTCCCCATTGCGTGACGCGCCATAAGGCTTCAGCCACGATGGCGCGGCTCATCTTGCTGGTGCCGACGGCGCGTTCGACGAACGTGATGGGAACCTCGCGCACCACAAAACCCCGCTGAACTGCGCGCCAGGCGAGGTCCACCTGAAAGCAGTAGCCCTGCGATGCCACCGTGTGCAGGTCGATTCCACGCAGGGTGTCGGCACGAAATGCGCGATATCCGCCGGTGGCGTCGTATATCGGAACTCCGAGCATCGCCCGCGTGTAGAGGTTCCCACCCTTGGACAGGATTTCACGTCCCTTAGACCAGTTCTGCGTCCCTCCACCTCTAATCCAACGCGAACCCAACACCAGATCGGCGTCGCGCAATGCTTCGAGCAGGCGATGCAACTGCTCGGGTTGGTGGGAACCGTCTGCGTCCATTTCGACAAGGACGTCGAACTCGTTTTGCAGACCCCAGGTGAATCCGGCGATATAGGCCGCCCCGAGGCCTTCTTTGCCGTGACGATGCATCACCTGAACGTGGTCGTCTCGATCGGCGATCGAGTCGGCGATGGCGCCGGTTCCGTCGGGTGAGTTGTCGTCGGCGACGAGGATGTGAGCTTCGGGAACGGCGGCCCGAATTCGCTCGACGATGAGCGGAAGGGAATCGCGTTCGTTGTAAGTAGGAACAATGACGAGGATCCGTCCAAGGTCGCTGAAGTCCGTCTGCGCCCCTTCCACCCCTTCACCCTAACGGTCAGGACTCGGCGCGGGAGGCGACCGAGCGGCGGCGGCGCACGTAGATGACTAGTCCGAGTCCGGTGATCAATGCCAGGCCAGCGAGGTACTCCGGAATGGAGTCCAGCCACACGCTTAGCGTGGACCCGGTTCGCAGCGGAACCTCGGCGACTATGAACCCCGTTTCGCCTTCGTCGAGCTGGTCAGTCACGGTCCCGTCGGGTTGGATAACCCCACTGACTCCGGTGGTCGATGCCACGACCACTGCGCGCCCTGACTGAAGTGCGCGCAGTCGCTCGATGTCCCATTGCTGCGCCGGTTGCCCTGTCCCCTGGTATGTCGCGTTGTTCGTCTGGACTGTGATGAGTTCGGCGCCGCCGCGGATCACCGCACTGAAGACATCGTCGTAGGCCACCTCGAAACAGATGACGTCTCCGATCACCACTCCCCCGGCGATAAGGACGCCAGCCTCAGTGCCGGATACGAAATCCCGAGGCACCCGATCGAAGCGTCCGATCAAAGGAGCGAGTTGTTCGCGGAATGGCACGAACTCGCCGAACGGAACCGGATGGTTCTTGACGTACCTTTGCCCGGGTCCGGAAACCGGATCCCACACGATTCCGGTGTTTTGCACCTTGGTCGGATCGTCGGTTTGCAGCACCACCCCGACCACGATGGGCACGCCGATCGCTTGAGCGGCTTCATCGATCTCCCGGGCCGCAGTTGGATCTCGGAAGGGATCTATATCGGAGGAGTTCTCCGGCCATAGGACGAAGTTCGGCTGGGCGACTTCGCCGGCCTTGACCGCATCGGCCAGCAGCAGGGTCTGGTCTACGTGGTTGCGCAAAACTGCTCGCCGCACGGCCATCGCATCCATGCCTGTCCCAGGTGTGCCACCTTGCACCAGTGCGACTGTTGCCGAGGACGTTTCACCGCCGAATTCAAGCGGCCGGGGAATGACGACGACGCTAAGGATGACGGCACCCACTGTGATGGCAAGGCCGAGGACTCGTCGGCGCCGGATGGCCTCGATGATCAGGACTGCGAGCGCGACGATGAGGAAGGTCAGGCCCGCCATTCCTGCGACTCCCGTCAACGGAGCCAGTGGCGAATTCCCCTGCGAGAAAGCCAACTCACCCCAGGGAAAGCCACCCAGTGGGACCCGGCCCCGCAGGGCTTCCATCACTACCCAGGCGCTGGCAACCCAGAGGGCTGAGCCCCGAAGCCGGCTGAGCGGACCGACGAACGCGCCCAGGGCTGCGTTCCACAGCGCGCAGTAGGCGGCCAGGAGAATCCAGGCATCGGTTCCAATGACCGTCATCCACGACAGCAAGACGAGAAAGAACGTCAGCCCGAAGACGAAGCCGAGTGCCGCGCCGAACAGGCTCCTGCCCCGCCACTGCACGGCAAGCACGCCGACGACGCCCAGCAACGCCAATGGCCATAGGCCCACGGGAGCGAAGGCGAGCGCCGTCACAACGCCGGAGAACGCAGCAATGGTCAACGAAGCGATGGTTCGCACAGGACCTATGCGCGTGTTGTCAGCCACGCTGTGCCTCGAGGAATTCGCTGCCGAATATTGGTTGGCCGTCCACCCAAGTGGCCAAACAGAGAGGATCCTCGCCTTCAAGGACCGGTAGCCCGGGTGTTGCCGAACGTGGGTCCGTCGACCAGCCCTGGACTCGCTCATCGGGAACACGAACCTCGAGATCTTGGACATTCCACGCGGCGAGATGAGCCGGCGACCCGACCGCGATAGCACCGCTGCGATGGTCGCCGACGGCTCGCCAGGCGCCACGCGTCATTGCGGTGAAGGCTGCCCGAGCGGTGAGTTGCTCGTCGGCATGCGTGTGTTCGGTCGCAGCGCGCAGGATCGTCCACGGGGCGATGGGCGTGACGGGCGAATCCGAATTCAACGTCAAATGGCCACCACCGGCAACGATCGATGCGAAGCGATTCATCGACCGCGCTCGCTCGTCACCTAGGCGGGTGTTGTACATCCCTGCAGGTCCGCCCCAGTAGTGGTCGAACAGTGGCTGCATGCTGAAGGCGGCGCCGGCTGCTACCAACGTGGTGATGTCGTCTTCGGACAGCATCTCGGCATGCTCGAGTCGATGGTTGCGGGCGCGCAAAGTGTCCACGCCGACTATTTCGCCAGCCCGACGAAAGCCAGCGCTGACACTCGAGCAGGCGGCGTCACCAATCACGTGAAAGCCGGCTTGCATCCCTGCACGTGTCACCTCGACTAGGTGGTCTGTGATCTCATCTTCGGTCAGGTACAGGGTGCCACGCGAGTCGGGTGCATCGGTGTAGGCCTGATTGAGGGAAGCGGTGTGCGAACCGAGGGAGCCGTCCACGAAGAGGTCTCCCCCGACGCCCACAGCGCCCACGTCGCGCGCGGTATCGATGCCGCCATCAGACGCGAGTTCACCCCAATAGCCGAAAACCATCGGTCCAGGCCGTTCCTGCGATAGTCGCATCAGGTCGCGAAGATCATCTGCTCCGCCGATTGTCGGACCGCCCATCTCGTGGATTGCGACGATGCCCGCACTGCCTGCAGATGCCAAGGTTGCAGTTTGCGCAGCAGAGCGATCGCGAGCCGATACGCGGGTGAGCGCTTCTTCACGAAGAACGTGGTGGGCTTCGCGGGCAACGAATCCGCTGTCGGAGAAACCGTTGAGCGAACGTGCTGACGGAACCCGTGCGATGAGTGCACTGGATACGAGTGCTGAGTGGACGTCGATGCGCGACAGATATAACTCGCTGCCCCACGATGCTCGATCGAGTTCGTTTCGCGTGGGCAAGGTGGGATCCGACCACCGGGTCTGGTCCCAGCCGTGCCCGTAGATGAGAGCTCCTCGAACCTCTTGTGCTTTGGCTGACACGGCGTCAAGCACGTCCTTTGCAGAGCGCGTGCGCGTCAGGTCGAGTCCCAGGAGGCGGAGGCCGGTGCTGGTCGTGTGCACGTGCGAATCCACGAAACCTGGCGCCAGGAATGCACCCCCAAGATCGATAACCTCATCGGCAATGTCCTGGTGCACGGTGGCTCCTGTGTCATCGCCAACCCAGGTGATGATGCCGTCGTCGATCAGTAATGCCGTGGCAAACGGCTCGCTGCGTGAATAGATCGAAGCGCCGATGAGCAGGGTCCTTGGGGGTCGGCTCACGCAGGGATCTTCCCGAGCTCGCGTGTACTGGAGTTGAGATTGCGAACACCGTCGGGCGTACACACAACTATGTCCTCTATGCGCGCGCCGAACCGACCGGGTACGTAGAAGCCCGGCTCAATGCTGAACGCCATTCCCGGTTGAAGATGGGTGGTGTTTCCAGCAACCAGATAGGGCTCCTCATGGCTTTCCAATCCGATGCCGTGACCGATGCGGTGAATGAAGAACGCCGACAGCTCCTCATCACCGAAACGATGGTCTTTCATGATTGACCGTGCGTGATCATCGATCGCCTCGCACGTACGGCCAGGCTTGACGAAATCCACGGCGGATTCCTGTGCTTGCATCAAGACTCGGTAGGCAGCGAGGTATTCCTCGCTCGCCTCGCCGACGACGTACGTGCGGGTGCAGTCACTGCGGTAACCGCTGGGCATCGTTCCACCAATATCGACCACGATCGGATCTCCAGCCTCGATCACACGATCGGACACTGCGTGGTGAGGATTCGCGCCGTTGGGTCCGCTGGCGACGATCACGAAATCCACGGCCACGTGTCCGGCTTCCACGATCGCCTCGGCGATCAAAGATCCGGCCTCGGCCTCAGTCATACCGGGGCGGATGATCGATGGAACTTGGGCATGCACGACCTCGATAGCGGAAGCCGCCTCCTGCAGGCAATCGATCTCCCGCTGATCCTTGATCTGGCGGATCTCTCCCAGAAGCGCACCGGCAAGGACCTGAGTTCGATTGGGAAGCAACTCACGCAGGTGCAGGACGCGCTGCGCCCACATGTGGTCATCGATAGCGACCGAACCCGAACCGGCCTCCTCCACGAGAGAAGCAACCAGCGCGAAGGGATTCTCGGTTTCGGTCCAGGTGACCACCGGTCCCCCGGCCCGGCCGAAGCCGGACTCTCGGGCCTCTCCAGCCTCCAGAAGCGGTGCGATCAATGTCGAGTTGCCCGAGGCGGGAATCACCAACGCGGTAAGCCGTTCGAGTGCCTTGGCGTCGTAGTCGGCCACGTAGCGAAGATCAGCGCCGGGGGTAATGACCATTGCGGCGACGTCCTGCTGGGACATCCGATCCTGAATCCGGGCGATCACGTCGAGTTCCACGATCCAACCGTAGGCCGTGTCAGACTTCGCGCATGCCTGCCACTGGCGTTGACGTAATGATTCTCGACACCGCATCCCTGTATTACCGCTCCTACTACGCCCTTCCGTCCTCGATGACGGCGCCCGACGGGCACCCTCACAACGCGATCCGTGGACTCCTGCAGACCATTCAACGGCTGCGCGAACGCTTCGATCCGAGCACCCTGATTGCCGCGTGGGACACCGACTGGCGGCCCGACTGGCGGGTGGAACTGCTCCCCAGCTACAAGACCCACCGGCTCGCTGACGAAGGTGACGAGGCTGAGGAGGAGCCGGACGATCTCGGCCCGCAGATCGGTGCCATCCGCGAGATCCTGAGTGCCTGGGGTGTCCCGGTGATCGGTGTCGAGGAATTCGAGGCCGATGACGTCGCAGGCACCCTCGCTGAAGCGGCCGCTCGGGAGAAACTGAACTCCCTCGTCGTGACCGGGGATCGGGATTTCTTGCAGTTGGTCGATGAATTCACGACGGTCCTGATGACCGTGAAGGGTGGATTGGATGCCTGGCCACGACTCGATGCGGCCTCGGTCGAAGAACGCTACGGGGTTTCCCCTGCTCAATACCTTGATGTAGCGGCGTTGCGCGGTGACCCCTCCGACGGACTACCCGGAGTGCACGGGATCGGTGACAAGACTGCGGTCCGACTCAT
>CAZVWA010000007.1:26496-31913 GCA_964631085.1 uncultured Rubrivirga sp. | reverse complement strand
GAGCGCATCACCTCTACGCGTGGTCACTCGATCACGTCGCTGCAGGCGATCTACGTTCCCGCTGACGACCTCACCGACCCGGCGCCGGCGACCACGTTCGCCCACCTCGACGCCACCACGGTGTTGTCCCGCCCGATCTCCGAGCTGGGTATCTACCCTGCCGTCGATCCGCTGGACTCGACCTCGCGAATCCTCGATCCGCGTTACATCGGTGATGAGCACTACGCCGTCGCGGCTCGCGTCAAGGAAATCCTGCAGCGCTACAAGGACCTTCAGGACATCATCGCAATCCTCGGTATCGACGAACTCTCCGAAGAAGACAAGATCATCGTCGGCCGTGCGCGTCGTATCCAGCGCTTCTTGTCGCAGAACATGTTCGTGGCCGAGGCCTTCACCGGCCAGCCCGGTTCGTTCGTTCCCATCGAGGAGACCATCGCCTCCTTCAAGAAGCTGGCTGAGGGCGAGTACGACCACCTGCCCGAGCAGGCCTTCTTCATGTGCGGCGGTATCGAGGACGTCGAGCGCAAGGCTGCAGAGTTGGAGAAGAAGTAGCCGTGGCTGAAGGTTCCACTCTCGAAGTCGCCGTCGTCTCGGCCGAACGCCTGCTGTGGCAGGGGGAGGCGAAGTCGGTGGTGGCCAAGACCCCCGAAGGGGAGATCGGCATCCTGCCCGGGCACGAGCCCGTCTTGGCGCTGCTACTCGAGAGCCCGCTGCGCATCGAGGAGGCCGACGGCAACAAGATGATGGTCGCGGTGCACGGTGGGTTCTTCTCGGTGGATTCCAACAAGGTCAACGTGATCACCGAGGTCGCCGAGATGGCCGAGGACATCGATCTCGAGCGTGCCCAGGCGGCTCTATCGCGGGCCCAGGCGGCAGGTGAGGATCACGAGGATCCGTCGGCCATCAAGCGTGCGGAGACCCGCATTACCGTCGCCGGTGCCGCCAAGGGCCTCTAACCCTTTTTCCCATAGTCGGGGAGATTGTCGGTCGTCTTCCCAGGTTCGAGTTCGTCTGCGCGTTTCTTCCCACGATCAGTTTGTATTCGCTGTGCCCACCTCTCGCGGTATCCGCACGGTCACCTGCAAGCCACCGAATTCCGACGACTCCCCGGAGTATGGGAAAAAGGGGTTAGGAGCGGGCGCCGGGCTGCCAGAGGATGTCATCGCCGGCGTTGGCGACCCGACCGAGAATGAACAACAGGTCGGACAGCCGATTCAAGTACGCGGCCGTGAGCGGGTTCATTCCACCGTGATACATGTCCAAGGCAGCCCAGGTCGAGCGCTCGGCTCGTCGCACCACGGTTCGAGCAACGTGCAGGTAAGCCGCAGCGGGGGTTCCTCCGGGGAGCACGAAGGATCGCAGCGGTTCGAGACGGCTGTTGTACTCATCGCACGCTTGCTCGATGGCCTCGACGTAGGAATCGGTGATGCGCAAAGGCGGGTGCTCTGGTTTGTCGACCACCGGTGTGCAGAGGTCGGCTCCGACATCGAAGAGGTCGTTTTGGATGGCGGTGAGGAGCGATCTGACGTCGTCGTCCAGCCCGCCGTGGGCCAAGACGACGCCGATCGCGCAGTTCGCTTCGTCGACGTCTGCGTAGGCCCGAAGCCGAGGGTCGTTCTTGCCGGTTCGGCTCATGTCTCCGAGGGACGTGGTGCCGTCATCACCGGTGCGGGTGTAGATCCGCGTCAAATTGACCATGTATTGACCCTAGGGCAGGTGGGCCGATCCCGCAGCGAGCGTGCGCTCGTACCATTCCGGGGTGGAGACGCGTCCCGATAGTCAGGGCACCCTCAGCCTGACCGGCGGTGGGCCCTTGCAGGGGCGCGTTGAGGTTCCCGGCGCCAAGAATTCCGTCCTGAAGTTGATGGCTGCGGCCTTACTTGCTCCCGGTGTCTCCACGTTGACCAACGTGCCGGACATCGTCGATGTGGAGATCATGGCCGAGTTGCTGCGTCGGCTCGGTTGCTCCGTCGGTCGCGACGTTGCCGCGGGGATGGTGGAGATCGACGTCCCCGAACGTCCCCATTACCGAGCCGACTACGACCTCGTGCGACGTATGCGGGCCTCGATCTGCGTGCTGGGACCGCTGTTGTCCCGATGTGGTGAAGCAGACGTCGCGATGCCCGGTGGAGACAACATCGGATCGCGCGGATTGGACTTGCACATCGAGGGTCTCCAGCGAATGGGGGCTGATGTGGTCAATGAGCACGGGTACCTCATCGCGACTTCTTCGCAACTCAAAGGCGCCGACGTGTGGCTCGATTTCCCGAGCGTCGGCGCTACGGAAACGCTGGTCATGGCGGCCGTCCTTGCCAGTGGCAAAACGACGATCGACAACGCGGCTCGCGAACCCGAGATCGTCGATATATGCACGATGCTCAACGCCATGGGAGCTCGCATCGAAGGTGTGGGGACGTCCACGCTCGTCATCGAGGGGGTTGCGGCCCTGCAGCCCGTCACCCATCGGACGGTTCCCGATCGGATCGTGGCGGGTACGTGGGCGGTAGCGGCGGCGATCACAAGGGGGCGTATCGAAGTGGCCGGTGCGGACCCGTCCCACCTGACGTTGGCGCTGGACAAACTCAGAAGCGCCGGTGCAACCATTCACGACACCCCCGATGGTTTTGTTGTCGAGATGAAGGAGCGTCCCCGTGCGGTTGACGTCGTGACCCTGCCGTATCCAGGCTTCCCGACGGATCTCCAACCCCAGTTCATCGCCTTGAATGCCATCGCCGATGGTGCGGCACTGGTCACCGAAAACCTGTTCGAGGCACGATTTCGATTCGTAAGGGAACTCGCCCGCCTAGGGGCGGACGTTCGAACGGACGGGCACCATGCGCTCATTAGGGGACGAGAATCGCTATCCGGCGCTCCGGTCGAAGCAACCGATATCCGCGCCGGCGCCGGGTTGGTGTTGGCCGGACTAATCGCCGAAGGGCGCACGGACATCTACGGGGTGGACCACATCGATCGGGGTTACGCCGGGCTGGTGGGGGACCTGCAAAAACTGGGCGCTCAGGTGGTGCGAACCGGCGACGGCCTACGCGAGGGTCCGCCTATGAGATGAGCACCTCGCGTGCTCGATCTTCGTCCTTGGGCCACACCATCACCCGCGGACCGTCCAGCGTCTGTGCCAAATTGGCGCGGATCCCTGCGTCTTCGAGGCGGCGGCGGGCGATTTCCCCGTCGATGTAGGTGGCCGGGGATGCTACGGCTACGAGCATCCCGTATTCGTCCTGCGCCCCGGCCTTGGGTGCGGGTGCCACGACGGATGTCTTGCGGGAACTGAATGCCCAGCGCAGCACCAGCACGAGAACGCCTATCGCAAAGAAAGCCACGAGCGGTCCAAAGAGATAGGAGAACGAGTTGTTCACGCACCTATGGTGGCGCCCCGCGGCCATCGACGCCACTTGTCGATTGTCCGCCACGTACGCTAATTCCATGACGGGAGTCGACGAGTCGGCGCAGCGTGATCGTCCTTGGGTGATGCGCACCTACGCTGGGCATTCGTCCGCGTCGGCCAGCAACGCCCTTTTTCGGACCAATCTCGCCAAGGGGCAAACAGGTCTTTCGGTGGCTTTCGACCTACCGACGCAGACGGGGTACGACCCCGATTCACCGATGGCCGCGGGTGAGGTCGGCAAAGTCGGGGTTCCTATCGCTCATCTAGGCGATATGCGCACTCTGTTCCAGGACATTCCGCTCGAACGGATGAATACGTCGATGACCATCAATGCCACGGCGATGTGGCTTTTGGCCATGTACGTGGTTGTCGCGGAGGAACAGGGAATAGCGACGACCGATCTGCAGGGAACCACACAGAACGACATCATCAAGGAGTACTTGAGTCGGGGAACTTACGTTTTCCCGCCGGATCCGTCTCTACGTCTCATCAAGGACATGATTGTTTACTCGGTGAGACAGGTGCCGCATTGGAATCCGATAAACATCTGCAGCTATCACCTGCAGGAGGCGGGCGCGACCCCAACGCAGGAGATCGCGTTCGCGATGGCGACTGCTATCGAGGTTCTCGATCGCGTTCGCGCTTCCGGCCAGGTACCGGATGAAGAGTTCGGAGCCGTGGTGAGTCGAATGTCCTTCTTCGTCAACGCGGGTGTCCGTTTCGTCGAGGAAATGTGCAAAATGCGGGCTTTCGTCGAGATGTGGGACACGGTTACACGTGAGCGGTACCAAGTCACCGACGCGAAACAACGACGCTTCCGATACGGAGTCCAGGTCAACTCTTTGGGTCTTACCGAGGCGCAGCCGGAGAACAACGTCTACCGGATCATGCTCGAGATGCTCGCGGTCACATTGTCCAAAGATGCGAGGGCCCGCGCAGTGCAGTTGCCTGCGTGGAACGAAGCCCTCGGACTCCCGCGCCCGTGGGATCAGCAGTGGTCCCTGCGCATGCAGCAAGTACTCGCCTACGAGACCGATCTTCTCGAATACGACGATCTCTTCGCCGGCTCCCAGGTAGTCGATGAAAAAGTCGCGGGCCTCGTCGCTGAGGCAACCGAGGAACTGCAGCGCGTTCTTGACATGGGTGGCGCGGTCGCTGCAGTCGAAAGCGGGTACATGAAGCAGGAACTGGTGGGCTCGCTTACGCGTCGTCGTGCGCGTATCGAATCCGGTGAGGACACGGTGGTGGGTGTCAACGCCTTCGAAGCCACCGAACCGAGTCCCTTACAGATCGAAGGCGAGAACGCCGTCTACATCGTCGATCCGTCGGTGGAAGCCGAAGCCATCGACAGCTTGGTCGAATGGCGCAGTCAACGGGATACGGCCAGTGTCGAACAGGCGCTAGCAGGGCTACGCGCTGCTGCCGAGTCGAGCGGGGACGTCATGGAGCCGACACTCGCGTGCGCGAGAGCGGGAGTCACCACCGGTGAATGGGCAGCGGTTCTTCGAGAGGTATTCGGTGAGTACCGGGCACCCACGGGGATCGACTCCACGGTTGCACCCGGAAGCGCTCGCTCGGTAGCCGCGGACGGCACCTCGATGGATTCGGTGTCGCAGCGGGTGCGATCTCTCGCCCACGCACGAGGGCGTCCGTATCGATTCCTGGTGGGCAAACCTGGACTGGACGGTCACTCCAACGGTGCTGAGCAAATCGCCGTTCGAGCCCGAGATGCCGGTTTCGAGGTCGTGTACCAGGGGATTCGCCTGACACCCGAGGAGATCGTCGCTGCGGCAGTCGCAGAGGACGTGGACGTCGTAGGCCTGTCGATTCTGTCGGGATCGCATCGAGTGTTGGTACCCGCGGTACTCGAAGGCTTGGCGGCGCACGGCGCCGGTGATGTCGTGGTGGTGGTCGGAGGAATCATTCCGAGTGAAGACGCAGGCTGGCTCAAGCAGCAGGGAGTGGCCGAGGTCTTCACTCCCAAGGATTATGACGTTGCGGGGATTTTGAACCG